>CAZQKF010000410.1:0-2867 GCA_964593645.1 uncultured Desulfobulbus sp. | reverse complement strand
TCTTTAAAGTAGAGCATTGCACCGGCAGCAACAATTAACAGGACAGCACTGCCCGCCAGGATAGGTTTCAGGGGGAGACCTGGGGAACTGATTTGATCAGCCCGGGTTTTTGGTTCGGGTTTTTTAGTCTGCTTTTTTTCTGAGACTGCAGGAATAGGTTCTGCGCGGGAGGAAGATTTCTCAGAAACGAGTCCCTCGTCTTCAAAGGATTCGGAAAGAATCTGGGCTTGATCCAGGCGCATCTGCAAAGCTTGCAGGCCTGGTGCATCAACGGCAATCACACCTACTTGTGCCAGGATGTCTTGGGCATTTTGAATTGCGCCTTTGTCTTCAAGCGCTTCCGCCTCAGTGATAAGTTTGCTGCTCTCACGCAGGGCCGAAGTGATGACATGCTCGATTTCCTCTCGATCCGGAACCGGTGTTGTTGCAGGAATTTCTGCAAGCAGTTCTCCGGCTGCAGTCATTTCTTTTTGTTCAATACGCAGTCGGATCAGATCGAGTTGCTCACCAAGGTCAAGGTCTTCGCTTTCTACGTCTTCCAGGCCGAGCAGGTCAAAGGCGTCCTCGTCTTTATCCTCGGGATCATCGTCAGGCTCAATGTCGGCAACATGGACACTGTCCAGGGGAAGGTCTTCAAGATGCTCGGCATACCAGTCAGCTGCTTCCTGATTAAACGGATCTTCAAGGTTGTAGATCTTGCCGCAGATCATTTCTCCGATGTGGAGAATGAGCTCGGGAAGAGTGGGATTGTCTTGCCAATAGGCGGCAATTCGTACTGCATCCGGGTCAATGTCAGGATGAAAAAGCGAGGTCAGCGGTTTAACAGTGGGCGGGAAGTGGGGATACCCAAAGGGAAGGCTGATCCGAATTCTATGCTGTGCCCCTATCCGGACACTGCCGTCCACGTCGCGGACATACCCCTGGAGCAGATACTCTATTTCGTATTTATCCGGTGGTTGTCCCTCAACCTGTATGACATTGATACTGGGATAAAGTTCAAGGGTATTTTGAACCTCTTCAAAATCAGTAGCAAGTTTATCGGGGCCGGAAACCATGATTTACCTATAAAAGTAGACGGTTAGTGCTGAAAAAGGGGTAGGACGACAGCACAGCGCAGAGATGAATGCATACCCATTATCCATTTCTAATCATTGTATAATATTTTAATTTCTGAAACAAGATGTTTTACAGGATAATCAGAGAGATATGGGAGGCAATAGCTGCTGCCTGCAAATCAGGGCGATGCATGCTTTCTCTAACAACACATTGACATGGCTTGGTTTCTGTGTACAATAAAATATTGTACGGTGTTGTCGGCACGGACTAGATTGGTCACGGGATCGACAGAATTGTCTGAGACGAATATGGAACGTAGGAAAACAGCGTGAACTTTGCCGCATCCTTTGACATTATCGAGGCTCGAGCCTGTCCGTATTATTACGAAGATAATACGATGATACTGACGGACAGGGCCGTTGTCCTGCCGGTGGGTGCCCCGGCCTGTCTTATTCTGCTGCGTGAGCTGACCGAACTGCTGTTTACCCTGCTGCCCCATGCTGATGCAGATTTTTCCCAGCAGCGCGACACCACCTTTTCCTGTGGCGGCTGCACCGGGTTGATCAAATTTAAATTGGGGGAAACTCCGCAGAATATGGGGGAACCCGGAGAAGGCGGCGGTGAGGTCGTGATGAGCGGCCGGATCGATGCTATTATTCCGCCTGAGTTGCTCCAGGTATTCCATATGCACCAGAAAACAGGCAAGCTGCTTCTGGATATGGAGGGCGGTTCGGCCCGGGTCACCTTCAGGGACGGCGGAATTATTGCGGCTCGCTATGGCGAGCTGGATAACCAGGAGGCAATTTTCGGACTAATGGCTGAGAAACGCGGCCACTTTCGTTTCCTGCCAGGGCTGCCCGGCCCCCTGATGAAGGCCAGAGAAATTGGTGATTTCATGATGATTCTCATGGAAGGGCTGAAACGGCTGGATGAAGAAGAGGAGTAAAAGTCACCTGAAGGTGAGCTGGTAGTACAGGCTTATTGGCAATTGTACACAATTTTCCAGCAGAGTTTTATGCCCGGCAGGCTCAATTCATAGAGTCTGACTGCCCGTTTCATCCGTACACGGCGCTAACTTCAAAATATCCATAAAACAATCAACGTGGTAATGAGCGTCAAGCTTTGGATTGTTAAAGGCGATGAGTTCCATGCCCACGGAAGCGCAGTGTTCCTGGTCCACAACCGAGTCTCCGATGTAGACGGCATCACGAACCGGCAGGTCGAAATGGTCCAGGATCTTGTGCAGCCCATCGGGGGCGGGTTTAGGACGAGGCGCAGTGGTCGCGGTCACCACTATCTCAAACCAGGGGCGCAGTTTGAATATATCAAGCACCATGTCCATGGTGTTGGTGCGGTTGGTGGAGATGGCGCGGTGGTATCTGGGGGAAATGGTCTGGAGAAATTCAATCAGGTCAGGAGCCATCTGCATGTGCTGGAGAAAGGGGGTGTAGTCAAGCCCCTGTCGGTAGCTGTCTACTGCTGCCATGTCGATATGTCCGTGGTTGCGAAAGATATGTGATACGGAATCAAAGACGTTGTGGGAGTGAATGTACTGAACTTCGTCCTCATCCATGACAGGACAGTTAAATTTGGTCAGCATTTGGTTGTAATAAGCCTGGTTGGCACCCTTGGAGTCAAACATGACCCCGTCACAGTCAAAAATCACAAGTTTCAGCATAGTCTCGTTATCCGGTTGTATTGTACGGCAGAAGGTGTTGGGAAGAGATTACTCGTAAGCATTGAACTCTCTACCGTAAATTTCTCGGTTCAGCTCGTCAAAAAACAGTTCCATGAATTCATGGCGCCTCTGG
>CAZQKF010000409.1:0-2869 GCA_964593645.1 uncultured Desulfobulbus sp. | reverse complement strand
TGTCCCCGCATACAGATCAAGGACAGTGCTGTCTGCAATTCGCGGAGCCAGGATATTGAACAGGGCTTCCCGGGTTCGGTCGCTGGTCGGGCGTATGGTCTTGCTGCCGGATTTTGGCGGACAGAGTTTAAGTCCGCGGGCAGTACCGCCGGTAATTCGCACTGTGCAGTTAAATGTTTGCGGGTATCAGGGGAGTGGTTTGTTGTCAATCTGTGGTTTCTTCTTGTCGATTTTTTTCTTTTTCCTGTCTGCGGCAAACGTGTAGAGATCCAGTAAGGGGCCGGACAGGACATAAATCAGGGCAACTGCGAACAGTGTAACCGGTGGTTCTGTTGCCAGCAGGATAAGGAGCAAAATCATACCGACAACCACTTGAAACCGTTTTTCCGGGGGAATCTTGGTTTTTTTGAAGCTGAGATAGCGATGAGTAGAAACCATCAGGTAGGAGAGCAGGTACACCAGCAGCAGGATAGAGAGATGTTTGACTGTTTCAGTAGCACCGAGAAAACGGCAGAACATAACCATGGTGGCAATGGCAGCAGCTGCAGCTGGACAGGGCAGGCCGATAAAGTCGTGGTGTTTCTTGTCGGTCTCTTCGATGGTGGAGTTAAAGCGGGCCAGCCGCAGAGCTGTGGTGGCCACATACAGAAATGCTGCCAGCCAACCGTAGCGGCCGTACGGGGTCAGGGCCCAGAGATAGGCAAGTAGAGCCGGGGCAACCCCGAAGGAGACCAGATCGCAGAGAGAATCAAGTTCCTCGCCAAATTTTGAGGTGGAGTGTGTCATGCGGGCAACCCGTCCGTCCAGTCCGTCAAAGAGACCTGCAATTAAAATTGCAATGGCAGCGGCGAAAAAGTGGCCGTTAATCGAGGCGACTATAGAATAAAATCCGCTGAACAGACTGGTGCAGGTCAGCATGCAGGGCAGGGGATAAAATCGATTGGACTGATGTGTTTCCATGGGTGCTCGCGTAAAATAAAAATGGAAAAGACGTTGTGGGCCAAAACAGCATCATGCACATTGTATCTGTACGCTGCCGTACAATCTAATCGACTTTCCAGGATGAATTCTTAGTTTAGTATATGCGCAGTAGTGAAGGCCTGCAATAAAAATAATGGAAAGGCAATGAGATGTAGAGGTTATCCGGGCATGCGGGCAAGGGCTGTCACGCCTGCTGATACTTTCTGCCCTTTGTTGACCATGATTTCGGTGCCCGGGGGCAGGTACAGGTCAACCCGGGATCCGAAGCGGATAAGACCGTATCTCTGGCCGCTGACAACCTGGTCGCCCTGCTCAGCCCAGCAGACGATTCGGCGGGCAATCAGACCGGCCACCTGGACAACACCGTAGTGTTGTCCAGACGCTGTTGCAATGGTTACTGCGCAGTACTCATTGTGCAGGGCTGCCTTGTCTTTATCGGCGGAATAAAACTTGCCGGGTTTAAACCGGATATCCTGTACCGTACCGGGGTAGGGAATTCGGTTGACATGGACGTTAAAGACGTTCATGAAAATGGATATTTTGATGACCTGCTGCTGGAGGAAACGGTCGTCAAAAATTTCTTCAATAACAATGACCTTGCCATCTGCCGGACAGACAACGGAATCCAAGTCTTCGGGCGGGATTCGTGAGGGATCCCGAAAAAAACTGGTCACAAAGGCGGTAGCCAACAGGCCTGCAAGTGCAGGGGCAGGATAGCCCAGGATGCTGCAGATGAGGGTGATAAATCCACAAAACAGGATAAAGGGATAGCCTTCGCGGGCAATGGGGAAACCGGGTGTCTTCATTCAGCTCCGCTGGTGTCGGCAAAAGAAAGAGACATGACCCTGCAGGTCATATCTCAAGTCAGCTTACCTGGCTTAACAGCTGCAGGCGGTTATTTTTTTGGAGCCCGAGCCATGGCAATGGTACCGGTTCGGATGATCTCTTTAATGCCGATGGGCCTGAGGATATCCACAACCGCCTGTATTTTTGATTCTGACCCGGTGATCTCCACTGAGTAGGAGGTGGGACTTACATCCACAACCTTGCCCCGGAAGATATCAATGACCCGCAGAACCTCTGCCCGGGTGGATGTCTCGGCCTTGACCCGGAGAAGAACCATTTCGCGCTCAACAAATTCTCCCTCGCTGATATCGGTTACCTTGATAACATCGATCAGCTTGTGCAGCTGCTTGGTGATCTGCTCAATAATGGATTCGTCGCCGCGGGTCACCAGGGTCATGCAGGAAACCTTGGGATCCAGGGTTTCTGCCACGCAGAGGCTTTCAATATTAAAGCCCCGTCCGCTGAAAAGCCCTGTCACCCGAGACAGCGCACCGGGTTTGTTCTGGAGTAAAACGGAAAGAGTATGTTTCATTGGTCTGATCCTGTTGTAAGATATTGGTTCGTCGAAAAGTCTTGGTCTGTCTGCACCGATCTGCTTAAACCAGCAGCATTTCCGTGGTGGCCTTACCGGCCGGAACCATCGGGAAAACACCTTCTTCACGGCTGATGGCAAAGTCCATGATTACGACATTATCCGTAGCCAGCGCCTCTTTGATTACCGGTTCGACTTCGTCCTTGGTTTTTGCCCGCAGGCCGACAGCACCGTAGGCCTTGGCAAGATCGACAAAATCAGGCGTTACTTCCATGACGGTTCCTGCATAGCGGCGATTATAAAAGAGTTCCTGCCACTGGCGAACCATACCTAAATAGTTGTTGTTGAGGATGGCAACCTTGACCGGGGTGCCGTATTGCTTGGCCGTGGCCAGCTCCTGAATGTTCATCTGGATGGAGCCGTCACCGGCAACGTCGATAACTGTTTTATCCGGAAAGGCCATCTTGGCGCCGATGGCAGCGGGCAGGCCGTAGCCCATGGTACCCAGGC
>CAZQKF010000408.1:0-2884 GCA_964593645.1 uncultured Desulfobulbus sp. | reverse complement strand
ACCTGGTCAATTTTTTTGAATTTCTTGAACCGAAACATAGAGGTACCGGTGGGGCCTTACGTATTTTCCAGGCCTAACCTGTTGAATTGTTGTTGTTTTTCAGTTTAAAACGGCTCGATTCTATCGAGCTCCTGTCTGTCGTTCACACGGGTTAAAACAACATAAAACTAACTCTTTAACAAAAAATTCGTGTAACCGACCCATAATGACGATTCTGCATTTTCACGCCTGTGGCGTATTACTTGTATTCGGCATAATACGTTAATATGAATATCCACAGTCAAGGCGGGGTAAAAGCAAAAAAATAGCGGTACCCGTATTTCGGGTACCGCTATTTCTATTCAACATTATGTGTCGCCAGATCACATAGGTACGATCAGCTTGTTGCTGTCTTCGTTCCAGGTAACGACCACGTACCAGAGGGCCATGATCAGGGCGATGATGATCAGGGTTGGTCCGTAGCCCATGGCGTCGGGCATGAACACATATTTACCCAGTTTACCAGCCTGCTCAAGGCCGGTCACGTCGATGGATCCGCCCGATGAGATGGCATCCATGACATCCTCCACGTCGGAGTCGATCAACCCCATCTGGGCCTGGGCGAGCAGGTTATGCAGACCGGAACCGCTGATTTCAAACTCCATGCCCTTGAACCACTGCAGGACCAGGGAGTTGGCAATACCGAAAAAGGGAACCACGATCCACAGCTTGATCTGGCCCTCACCCACGCGCCACAGGGTACCGGAACCGCAGCCGCCGGCCAGCATGGCGCCGAGACCGAAGATAAAGCCGCCGACGATACCGCCCCAACCGAATGTTCCGCGAATATAGTTGGCCGGTGCAAGAATGGGGTTACCATCATGCATGGGTACGCCGTACTTTAAGACAGCGCCGCCGATGGCCAGGATAAAGATAGACAGGGCAACGGATTTTGCCAGGGTACAGTCACCGGTCATGTGCGGCTCACGAAAGCCCTGAACCATGCACCAGCGGCCGCGCTGCATGGCGTAACCAAGACCGGCGGCAATCAGGAGCAGGCCGGACAGGGAGGCGATGTAATCCACATTGCCGTCTCCATCGTAGCCTGCATAGTAGTAGGCACCGCCGATCAGTCCGGCAATAGCCACAACGCCGAGAATGCCCTGGACTGCCCGGGGAAATTCAACCGTCCAGGAACCCTTGGAACACCAGCTGAAGTTAAGATATTCCATTTCTTTGTACAGTAGCCACAAACCAAGCAGGACGCCCATAACCAGACCTATCCACATGGTAAAACCATTAGCTGCGAGGTTACCGATGGCATTATACATACCGCCGACATTACAACCGCCGGCAAAGGCGGCACCGACACCCATCAGAGTACCGGCAATGATCGCCTTGATAATCTCAAGCAGAGGCGGAAAACGCAAGGCAAACTGGCCACCAAGACAGGCGGATAAAAAAGCACCGCCGACAAAACCAATACCGATAATGGATCCGGAACTGATCAAAGCCGACTTGGGCATATTCTGCAGATATCCCACCCCGTACAAAATCCAGTCACCCCAGTTGCGGATTGCACCAACCGCACCCCATGGCCGCCACCAGGCCATGATCAGAATACTCAGCAACGCTACAATCACGCCGGTGATATTGGCATTCCACTCGGATTCACAAAGAACCTTATACAGCCCCTTAATCTTCCCTCCAAAGCTCTCGTCACTCATGCACTCCCCTCCTTCATCGCTCTATGATTGTGACCACCCCGTTTGAACCGGCAGATCTACATAATCTTACCCGGGGGGCTTTTGTTGCTGATAGTGCTGTTGGTACGGATTGAAAAAGACTTGTCAAACAGTCTCTTTTTTCATGTAACCCTTTACCGTTACCCGCTGTTTTTGTCAAGGATCTTGACGAAATCATCGAGAGGTTTGGCCTATTTTATTTTCAATACATGATATAATTTCAACATGTTATGCAATACACATGATTTGAATTGTCATTCATTTAGAACTTGACATACCAGGCCCTATTCGGTATACAACTCCTTGTCGCAATTCCTTTTCAGCGTAAGACCGCCGAAAACTGTGACATTTTGATGAAAACAAAAGATGAGTTTTCATAAACCCTTTTTATTTATCTTTCCAAGGAAGGAGGATCAAATGAGTGATGTAAAAGTAGCACCCGAAGGACTGGACGTTGCAGCCGTACTTGATGCAAAAGGTCTGAGCTGCCCCATGCCTCTTCTGCGTACCAAAAAAGAGATCGGAAAAATCAACACCGGTGAAATCCTGCAGATCGATGGTACTGATCCCGGTTCCCGTAATGATATCCCGGGCTGGTGTGATCGCGCTGGTCACGAGTACCTGGGTGAGAAAGAGCAGTCAGGTTACATCAGCTTTTATGTAAAAAAAGGTTGATCCCTGATTAATTAGATTTGAAGCACTATAAGGAGGATAAAGCCAATGGCTGCTGATCCGAATAAACTTGCTATTTTTGTAACCTCCCCCCAAAACATGGCGCATGTCATCGGTCTGGCGGAAGCTACAGTAAAGGCAGGAAAGAAACCCATGGTTTTCTTTACCTATAAGTCCATCCACCTGACCAAGGATGCACGTTTCCCTGCCCTTGCCGAGCTGTGTGGCAAAGAGGACATTGCTATCTGTGCCGACAGTTATACCTGTGAAGGGTATGATTCTGCTAATGATATCCCGGCTGGTTTGGATGGAAGCCAGATGAGAACTCAGGCATTCCACGGCGCCTTGCTCGACGAATGCGCTAAGTACATCGTTTTATAAGGAGCGTACAAAAATGGAATCTTTAAAAGTATATATATTGATTGCCAATCGTTTTTACAACGATGGTATCCGTTCCTCACTGGGTCTTGCCGTGGAAAACCATTACG
>CAZQKF010000407.1:0-2884 GCA_964593645.1 uncultured Desulfobulbus sp. | reverse complement strand
TGCTGCTCTTTCTTCCCTCGCTTTTTTTCTGCCTGCTCTGTACCAGGATGTACAGAAAGCGACTGGCGACTTATAAACCCTGGCTGGGCCTGCTTGCCGGTTTTACCGTATTCACACCGGTCATCATCTGGAATTCACGACATAACTGGGTAACCTTCCGACATGTCTTGTACCAGGGCGGCGTGGACAACACTACTTTTTTTACCCTGAAGTATATCGGGGATTTTTTCGGCAGCCAGGCACTTCTGCTCTTTCCAATTCTGTTTCTGTTCATCCTTGCCGGCTGGATAACAGGCTGGTTCAGTAAACGGCTCCATCCTGGGGACGGCCCATTTTTAATCTGGATGTCCCTGACACCCTTTGCCGTCTTTGCCCTGCTCGCCTTTCACGTTCGCATCTACGGAAACTGGCCTGCTCCCGCCTACCTGACAGCCCTGATTCTAATTGCTGCATTATACAGCCCCGGCCAGGGCGGGGTGACCAGTCAGCACCACCGGACGTGGAAACTCGGCATAACCCTTGCCTTTATCAGCACGGCAGCCATTATGATCCAACTGCTGTATCCGATACTTCCGGTCAGAGCAGAGCTTGACCGAACAGCGCGGGAATCCGTGGGCTGGGATATCCTCGGCACCACCGTTGCCGGCGTGGTTCAAGAGATGCCGAATCCCGGCAACACCTTTATCTTCGGCCTGCGCTACCAGCTGGCAAGTGAACTTGCCTTTTATATGCCGGGCAGGCCTGAAACCCTCTCCATTAACCGGTGGAGCAGGCCCAATGTCTATGATTTCTGGTTTGCAGACAGCATGGTGATCGGCAAAGATGGTGTCGGTGTTATTGAAAATAAATACGAGGCCGTGCTCCTGGCTCGGGTCTTTGACCGGGTTGATCCGCCTGAAGAAATACCATTGTATCGGGATTCCCCCTGGTTTGGCCGTGAACTGGTGCAAACCCTGTATCTTATCAGGTGTTACGGATTTCAAGGCGGCCTGAGGTGGCAACCCCGCTCTCTCCATGATATCCGGGCGGTCAACGAATAAGCGGTTACAACTTTCCCGCCAGATCAATGGCCTTTTTCAGGGCAGCCCGGTGAACATAGCCTGCATAGTGCACCGGGCTCTTGCCTGTAACCGGGTCAAACCGACTGGGGTTGGCCGTACACTGATACTGTACTTCGCGGGGCAGCAGCGACATGGCCTCTTCAATATCTACCCCCACGACCCGGCGTATTGCCTGCCAACTTGCTCCGCAGGGAGCACCACGCAGAACTGCCAGCGCTGTAATCCTGTTGCCGTCCAGCTCGACTCTGTATTCAGGAAAACCAAACTGCTCGCCATATTCCCCTAATCCCTTATGACGCCCCAATCCACAGCAGGTAAAGGGTGTCAGCGCTCCTTTATTCTTTTTACCAGAAGAAATCACGGGGATTTTTTTCTTTACACAAAGTGTGACCAGGTAATGGGAGAGATCCGGATGGGTCAGGTAGTCTAAAACCAAGTCTGCTGTAAATGAATCTGTAACATACTCTTCCGGATCATCGACAAAATCAGGAAAAAAGGCATCTATTGAAATTATTTCGTTAATTACAATCCCCTTTCCATACTCACCTATCCCGGCGATTTTGTGTTGCCCTGAGCCGTTTTGTTCAAAAACCGTAATTTTCATGGGTGCTGGTTATTTGCTGTTCATTGAAAAAATGTATATATTATATGGACAAGAGGTTAATAACGATGAGCATCATCTCCTTTACCTATGCAAAGAGTACGCGACAACCATGAAACTTGCAACCGCCTCTGCAATGCAGGCACTGGATCAGGCAGCCATTCACGATATCGGTATCCCCGGTATCGTGCTGATGGAAAATGCCGGTTCCGGGACAGTGGACCAGATGGATCAGGCATTCGGGACTGTCCGAGATACCTCCGTCATCATCTTTGTCGGGCCGGGGAACAACGGCGGTGACGGCTTGGTTATTGCCCGTCATATTCTGCAGCGGGGCGGTTTTCCCTTCCTGGTCTACCTTGTGCTGCCGGAAAATCTGGCTGGTGATGCCGCAATAAATGCAGCAATCTGCACCAAAATCGAAATTCCCTTCACAGTTGCCCTGCAGGAAGCTGATCTGCTGCAGCTTCCTCAAACACTGCAGGAAATTCACTGGGCTCATCCCGTACACAGCCTTGTGGACGCACTCTTCGGTACTGGCCTGAAACGAAACCTGGAAGGACGTTTTGCTAGAGCTGTACAGTTGATAAACTCCCTGGGCCAAACACACCACTGGCCCGTTGTTACCGTGGATATTCCCTCCGGGCTGTCAGCTGATACCGGGCAAACTTTAGGCTGCAGTGTGCAGGCCGATCTCACAGTAACCTACGGCCTGGCAAAACCAGGCCATTACATGCATGGCGGCCCCTCAATCGGCACCCTGCATATTGTAGACATTGGTATTCCTGAACAGGTTATCCATTCTGCAAAGCTGCCTGGTTCAGTGCTTACGCAGGAGATAGCCAAGCAACTGCTTCCCAGGCAACAGGCCGCGCACAAGGGTAGTTTCGGTCATCTGCTGATAATTGCCGGTTCCCAGGGAAAAACCGGAGCGGCAATCCTCTGCGCTAAGGCGGCCCTGCACAGCGGCTGTGGTCTGGTAACTCTGGCAGTCCCGAAAGAACTCAATCAGGTATTTGAAATCAGCCTGCCTGAGGCCATGACGGTTCCCCTGGCCAACTCCGGCAAATGGTTTTCCAGTGCTGATTATGAACAAATTATCGAGTTGCTTGCAGACAAAGACGGTCTGGTAATAGGCCCAGGTCTCGGCATGAATTTGGACACTGGTGTGCTTGTTCGAAAACTATATGCTAACGTAAAGCTCCCCATGATAGTGGACGCT
>CAZQKF010000406.1:0-2899 GCA_964593645.1 uncultured Desulfobulbus sp. | reverse complement strand
TAGACCCCGGTATAATCTAGAAAACGACTGATGATCCGCACGGTCTCGCCGGGCATGATCAGGACAGTGTCTTTACGACCCTGCTCATGCAGCGGCGGTGCCTGTCCGTTGCGTGACAAAACCTGAAACTGGACATCATGCAGGTGCATGGAATGGGGCATGTTCATCATCATGGCCGAACGGTTGGTGATCTCCCAGATTTCAGTGGAGCCTAACTTGACCTGCTCATCGATCCGGTTGATGTCCATTTTCTTGCCGTTAATAGTCAGCCGCCGACCCGTCATGCCCATACCCATCCGACCGCCGCCCATGGACATGGTCTCCATAACAAACTCACGGATGCCGGAGGCCTCGGACTCGGGGATACGGTCCGGTTTGCGCAGGGTTTGCGGCAGGGAGGCTGTCTTGCCTGTGCCGTCAACAGTGATGCGCAAAGCCTCGAATCGGCTGCCCTTCATCTGGTCGACCAGCAGGGATACGTCTTCTGGTTTGGCGGCAAAATCAACCAGGATCTCAGCCCGTTCGCCTGCTGACAAGACAATGGAGTTCATGGCTACCGGTGCTTCCAGAAATCCGCCGTCTGAGGCAATGACATGAAAATCGCGCTTGTCGCCAAATCCTATCTGGTAGATGGACGAGTTAGAGCCGTTGAGCAGGCGCAGCCGCACCATTTCTTCAGCCACCTTAAGCGTCGGCTGCATGACGCCGTTGACCAGCATGTAATTACCAATTACCCCGTTCATCACATCGTGCATGTTCTGGGCATAGGCAAACTGACCGTTGTCGAAAAAGCGGCGGTCCTGGATGATGAGCGGAATGTCGTCAACCCCGTAGGTCTTGGGAATATCCAGTTTATCAGAGACCTCGTCTTCAATGTACACAAGCCCGGCCAGGCCGTGATAGACCTGCTCGCCGGTGAGCCCCATGGCATGGGGATGATACCAGAGTGTGGCTGCCTCCTGCTTGATGGTAAACTCAGGATTCCAGGAGGTTCCGGCAGGGATCGGCTGCCTGGGGCCGCCGTCCCATTTGGCTGGTAAATGCATGCCGTGCCAGTGCAGGGTCGTGACCTGATCCAGGGTGTTGTCGACCTTGATGGAAAACTTCCGACCGTTGCGTACCCGGATGGTCGGGCCGAGGAAGTTGCCGTTATAACCAAGAGTTGCCGTGGGTTTGCCCGGAAAAAAATCTACGCTACCCGGTTGAACAGTCATGGCAAAAGAGGCTGCCTTGCCGCTTTTGTCCAGATTGTCCAGCAGGAGTGGAATTGGCAGCGGCGAGGTGAAGCCCTCGGCATGGGCTGAACTGAGAAAGTCTGTCCTGCCGAGCAGAGACAGGCCGGTGGAGCCTGCCCCGGCAAGGGCCAGGGCTGCCAGACCGCCTTTTATAAATGTGCGTCGTTTCATGGTATTTTCTCCTGATGGATTGACCCCTTTTTAAGAGAGTTCCGCCTTCATGCGCAGATATTCATCTTCATTTATTTCGCCGCGGGCATAACGTTCTTTCAAGGTGCTGAGCGGTGACGTAGTAACTTTATTTTCCCTGGAAAACAGGGCCTGGAAGAGTTTAACAACCAGAAGGATCACCAGGCCCCAGAAGAGCAGGGTGATAATCCAGCCAAGCGGGCCGGGAAAAAAACCACCGGGACCGCAGAGCCAACTGCTGTATTGTCCAAATCCTGAATGCATCATGATCTACTCCATAATTATTCGTGGTTATAAACGAAACTCAGCAAATACCTCTCTGAACTCCCGCCTCCGCGGGAGTGACGCCGGGAGCACGATATGTCATTCCCGCGAAGGCGGGAATCCAGGTACCACTGAGTTGGTAATACTGTAAATGACATTTTTGCTGAATTTCATATAGAGGCACATAATTTTATTATTCATGGCCTGTCTTCTTGTATAGCATGCGCCGTGCCAGTCTTGTTCGCGGGGGAGAACTTGGCTTAACAAGCTGAATTTTTAGGGATAAAAAATAATCGTTCTCCAGAGGCTGTACGGCAGCTGTCTTGTTGTTATACAGCTATAGAAGGGGCACCGGCTTGAGCCTGTCTTATTGTTGGACAGCAAACCAGACAGCCTGCGAGATTATTTTTGATGGTGACTTGACAGCAGTGAATAAAGTCAATATATGAACAGATGATCATATATTAAAAAGCGTGAAGGAGAACCTATGCAGCCCATAGACATAGAAAACCTGGCCAATGAACAGTGCGACTGCCGGTGCATCCACCAGGATCGGGTGGACTTGGCAAAGGAACATGCCCTGCCGTCAACTGAAAACAAACAGCTTGCCGCCCTGTTCAAGGCCATGGGCGATCCCAACCGGCTGCGGATTCTCTGGGCCCTGGACCGTGAAGAGATGTGCGTCTGTGACCTGGCCCTGTTTGTCGGGGTCAGTGAATCTGCGGTCAGTCATCAGCTGCGCCAGCTCAGGCAGCTGCAGCTGGTTACCAATCGTCGCGAAGGGCCGGTGCTCTATTACCGCTTAAATGACAGCCAGATCAGCGCATTGATCAGGCTGGCCCGTAAACATTTCAATGGGGAGGAACAGCAATAATGAACTTTTTATATAATGTCCTGCTGGCCTCCTGGGATATGCTCCAGCAGGCCTCGATTTATATCCTGTTCGGCCTGCTGGTGGGCGGGATGCTCAAGATGTTTTTATCACCCGCCTATGTGGCGGCTCATCTGGGCAGCGGCCGGTTCAGTTCAGTGTTCAAGGCAGCCCTGCTGGGTATCCCCATTCCGCTCTGTTCCTGTGGTGTACTGCCGGCAGCGGCCTCACTCAAAAAACAGGGGGCCAACAACGGTGCCACCACTGCCTTTCTTATATCCACGCCTGAGTCCGGGGTGGATTCCATCTCCATTACCTGGGCTCTGCTTGATCCAATCAT
>CAZQKF010000405.1:0-2901 GCA_964593645.1 uncultured Desulfobulbus sp. | reverse complement strand
CAAGTCGGCAGGCATCACAGACAAGTCCGTTGTTCTCTTCATTCAAATGTACCGGCCCCTTGCACTTGGGGCAGGCAATGATATCGAGCAGTTCCTGTTTAATCATGGTCTCTGTGTGTGTTTTTTCAGGGGTTATTTCCGGATTGACGCTGGCCCGGAAAGGTCGTATACATTGATTTTGTTTCTGCAGGCTGCCGCAAAAAAATGTTATATTGCCGTGCAGCCTGTTATTTTCGACAATCATAGTACCTGATACTGTGCTGAGCAATACAAAAGAGTTTTTATGAAAAAGAGCATACCTGTTGACCAGGCCGTGGGCATGGTGCTGCCCCATGATGTAACTGAAATCGTCAAGGACGAGTTCAAGGGCTGTGCCTTTAAAAAGGGCCATATTATCCGGACCGAGGATGTGGAGCATCTGCGTCGCCTGGGTAAAGATCATATCTATGTGCTGGAATTGACCGAGCAGGAGATTCACGAAAACGAGGCCGCCCGCTTGATGGTGGCGGCGCTGGCCGGCATCGGTACCGAATATACCAACGATGTGGTTGAGGGTAAGGTGGCCGTCACATCCGCCTGTGACGGCCTGCTCAAGATTAACAAGGAAGCGCTTCTTGCGTTTAATATGCTGGGTGAGGTTATGTGCTCCACCCTGCAGACCAACACCCCGGTCAAGCAGGGGGAGCAGGTAGCAGCTTGTCGGTTGATTCCTCTGCTCGGTGAACGGAGCATGGTTGCCGAGGCGGTTGCCATTGCCGAGGCAGGCGAGAAAATTGTCCGGGTTCTACCACTGAACAAGGTGAAGGCAGGCCTTGTTATCACCGGCAGTGAGGTTTATTACGGTCGGATTGAAGACCGGTTTGAGCAGGTATTGCGTGATAAGCTTGCAGAACTAGGTTCCGAGGTGGCCATGGTCTGTTTTGCACCCGACAACCCGGACCGTATTGCCGCTGAAATACAAAAATGTCTGGACGGCGGCGCTGAGCTGATCGTCACCTCCGGCGGCATGTCGGTTGATCCCGATGATGTCACCCGGGTCGGCATCAAGCAGGCCGGGGCAGAGGATACCGTGTACGGCACACCTGTCCTGCCCGGTGCCATGTTCCTGGTGGGTCGGATCGGCAAGGTACCGGTTCTGGGACTGCCTGCCTGCGGTATGTTTCATAATATCACCGTGTTTGATCTGATTCTGCCCCGTATTCTCACCGGGGAGACCATCGGCCGCCGCGAATTTGCCGAGATGGGCCACGGAGGCCTCTGCCGCAACTGCAAACGGTGTCAGTACCCGGTGTGTAATTTTGGTAAATAAAAGCATTTTTTTCTGTTCCGCTGTTTTCTGGAGAGAATTTGTAATTTTTTAGTAAAACTGCTATGATAGAAAAAAATATACTGTTTTCTTGACCGTTTCTGACTTGCCTGCTGGAGATGTTGAAGATGAGATTTCAAACTGTTCGTTTATTCTTCTTGTGCTGTATTTTAAGTATTTCAGCCTGTTATACGGCATCTGCTGCTATGTTAGACCCGGGATTCGGTAATGACGGTCGGGTGGCTGTTGAGCTTGGTGTCTACGGAGATCGTGCCAATGCCGTAGCTGTCCAGACGGACGGTCGAATTGTCGTTGCAGGTTCTTCCTCAAACGCCTCTAACCTTGATTTTCTCCTGTTTCGTCTGCTTTCCGACGGCACCCTTGACCCTGATTTTAATTATGACGGTACGGTAACTACGGCTGTCGGCTCCGGTGATGATGAGGTTCTGGCCATTGCCCTGCAGAATGACGGCAAGATTATAGCTGCCGGCTACAGCAGCAATGGTACTGATCGTGATTTTGCCCTGGCACGCTATAACAGTGATGGCTCCCTTGATCTTAATTTCGGTCTGGAAGGTCTGGTCGTTACCTCGGTGGGCAACAGTGATGATGAAATTACCGGCATTGTTCTGAAGGAGGACGGGACAATTATTATAACCGGGTCAGCTCTGGGGACTGCAGGTCGGGTTATTGTGCTGGGACGATATCTTTCCGACGGCACCCTTGATTCTGATTTTGCTGATGATGGTTTCTCGTTTACCGGCGTTGGAGAAGATACCCAGGCCGAGAGTATTGCCCTGCTCGATAACCAGCAGATCCTCGTTTCAGGAACCTACAGCGAGGGAGACAAAACCGGCATGATGATTGTTGGCTTTACAGCTGATGGTCAGCTTGACACTGGTTTTGGAGAGAATGGTATTGCCATAGCTGCTGACGGCGAGACGCAGAGCGAGGGCTATGACCTGGCACTTCGCAACAATGGGAAAATCCTTGTTGCCGGCGCAGTAGGCTCGGAAGGAAAACGTGATGCGGCTTTGTTTCAATTTTTGGCAAGCGGAGTACCTGACACGGAGTTTGAGGATAATGGAGTGCTGGTTACAGCTGTCAGTGCTGAAGATGATGTCCTGTACGACGTTGTTGTTACCGGAGATCTTGTTGCGGCCAGCGGCTATACCATAGTAGGCAGCAGCCGAAATTTTTTGTTTATCACCTATGAAAAATCCGAAGTAACTGTGCAACAGGCTTCCGTGACTACTGGGACCAACCGATTGAGCAACGGCCCGTCATGGCTGCAGGTTTCCGATTTGCAGGTTCAGGATTCTTTTGCCCAATACAGCAACGACACCACGGGAGACAATGTGGTTGTTGATGTCTTGACCACGGAGTTCAGTGACGGTGCGGATATTGCAACCGCCCTTGATGTAGTATCCGCCTCCAGTATTGTTGCTGTTGGACTCAGCACCAATGGAGAAGTCACCAGTGCCGCAGTTACCAGGTACCAAATGGCCCAGATTATGGGCGACCCTGCAGATTTAAGCCAGGGTATCAGTTCCATCTTGACTGGAGAACCGTACAAGGTAACACGAGTTTCAGCC
>CAZQKF010000404.1:0-2916 GCA_964593645.1 uncultured Desulfobulbus sp. | reverse complement strand
AGGGAAATCTTCACGTACGGGTCTGTGGGGGGAGCGCCGGGCAACCGGTGCTTCTACCCGGATCATAGACCTGTTCAAACCTGTCAAAATGGTTCAGTAGCAAGTGGTACAACAGTGAACTGGTCGGCCTGCGCGGATGATAAATGGGTATTCTATGCACTACCTCTCTTCATAGCCTGAATTTATTACACAAGATTAATAATGATCTTGGGGATTGTTTTTTTGGGTATGTGAAACGCACCCTACGCAGATTAAGTCCCGTAAACAATTACCTGGAGCGAGGCTGAAGACCCGGCTCCCGACAAATGTCTATTTGCAGTGATTACGGGCTGAATTGCAGGAATGTAGGTTGGGTTAACCTGGGAGCCTGCACCGGATTTTGTTGGGTTCGCTGATTTTCGTTTTATCTTCAAGGTTCGAGGTGCTGCAACGTAAGGCGAACCCAACAAAATAATTGCTTGTAATCCGCTTAACCAAACCTACACGGTTGTAAACCTTTTGTTAACGAATGTGATTCAAGGAACCGGAGTCCAGTAATTGCCGCTCATAACGAGCAGGCAGAGCAGGGTGACGGTGTCTTCGTAGTAATCTTCCTGAACCGTGACAACCGCATCGTAGATATCATTTAAAAATTGTTGATGAGCAGGAGTGGTCATGACGGCAACTCCAAAAGGTGCTGCAAAAAAGGTGGTAAAATCAGCATCCGGAGCAGTAGGGGTGCCATCCAGTTTATAGCCGCTTTTGATCCCGGCGGCATTGCCTCCAGAGGCGCCGGCAATCCAGTTTGCTATTTTGCGGGTCTGGGTCAGGGAAGCAGCATCGCTGTTGATCAGGGCATCAGTGCCGATGCGCCAGGGCACCCGTCCGGCATTGTAGTCGTAATGTCCGTCATGCGGGCCTTCAAGAAAATTTGCCGGAGCCGGTTTCAGGGTATGATCGGCCGCAGAGACCGGCACCATGAAATCGGGCAGCAAGCCGGTGGCCGGGCTGTAAGTATTTTGCATGTGAGTGATTGCATTACCGGTGGACGTAACAACCTGATTCCAGGTTTCATTTTCGCTGAAATCAGCAAAGGCGCGAAAATGGGCAGGCATAAAATCTGATGAGCGCGGTGAATACTGGTTGTACTGTGATCCGGCAGACTCTTCCTTGACCCAGTCACCCAGCATGGGCAGTCTGCTGTCAGCTCCAATGGTTGATTCCCGGATAGCCCTGATACGTTCTGTTGCCTCAGCCCTGAAATTTACCCTGCCCTGACTGCCCCACTGGGCATGGGCAAGCAGCAGGCCATAAGCAATATCTGCATCACCGTCAAAGGCACTGTCTGCCCCGGTGGCCGGATCTTCAGGAATCTGCCAGGTCATCAGGCGGCTGTCCACACTGGATGGATGCTGCCGGGCATAGCACCAGAGACCTTCAACAATACTCTTGGCCTCAGAATCGTAACCCGCCATCAGAGCAACAATCACCATGCCATAACCCTGACCTTCGGAAACAGTTCTGCCGGGATTGGTCAAGCCGTATGAGATCCGATAAAGCGGGCCGCCACCAGGAGCACTTCCAGGGACAGTGACCAGATAGCGGGTTTTCCAGCGGGTGTAGGCTACCCGGACATCATTGTCCATTTGTGTTCTGGTGCGATGGCTGGGGAGAATCGTGCCGGATGCGTATTGAACATGGTGCGGAAAAGGAAAGCGTGCACCGGAATCATCCAGAAGAAGAAATGCTGTAATCGGTGTATTTGCCTGAGCAGATGGTTCTGTTCCAGCAGAACTCATTGTAACAGGGAGAAAAAATAACAACAAAATGATGTGAAAAGAGGTGACGGGATATTTCATGGCTTTTTTATCAGAAATGATCGGTTTTATAAATAGTTAAATCCACTTAAGCACACTGCACAATCATGGATCACGAAAAAGATTTCAGCACAATACTGGACTTGTCCCGTAGCGAATTGGAATCTGGAAGCCACTGAAGGAATAATCAATTAATTGCCGGTCCAGCCCTGACCGATGATCGCATGCTCCTGGCTGCCGGTCAGATTCGGGCCGGTTCGGAGCCGGTCGGCAACGTTGTCTATCTGCTGCTCTGCACCGGCAAGTTCAAACTGACTGTTACCTCTTGTGTGTCGGGGGTTTAAGCGGCTCGGTTGCAAAGGCAGGTGAGGTGATAAGAAATCGCTTTCCGGCCAGAGATGCCGTGGTAGGAAATCAGGGGAAAATCAGGTGTACACCCAAAGAATTAAGCGACAAAACAGATACTCATGGCCCCCTCTTCGGCGGCTCTTTTTCCCGAAACATTCACTGCGCAATCTTCCTACAGTTCAAGCAATAACCTCAATGTTCCCCAAAAACTCAAATAAGACTACAAAATGGGCAGATAAAGCGCAAGTTTTTTACAAAAGCAGGTCAACTGACCGGCCAGTAAACATATTTTATGATCGTGGCTGATTCAGGGAGGTGGCTGGATCCAGGATAAAGGAAGGTATGGCATGAATCAGGCTGTCAATCACGGGTAATATATGGTTCTTCGTAACCAGGCCAGCCATCATCAAAAAAATCAAAATCGTCTTGCTCAGTAATCGCAGGACATGGATTATGCTGTGACGGTGTAAACCTGCCCTCCGGTGGAGGGCGTAGTTGTTTCGGGATGTTCCAGAGATCCAGGTGTTCCAGTATTTTTCTTATAACATCCGGTTCATTTATGAAGCTTGTTTTCCAGGAACCGGCGGATACTGGCCATCACCCGTTCTCCGGTCCGCAAACTTCTGACCATGATAATGGCATCGTCAGCGTACCGGCTGAAGCGATGACCGCGCCTCTCCAGTTCCTTGTCCAGATCGTCGAGAAGAATTTTGGCAAGCAGCTCAGTCCAACAACATTTTATCCTCCATCCCGCTCCTGTTAACGAACATTG
>CAZQKF010000403.1:0-2918 GCA_964593645.1 uncultured Desulfobulbus sp. | reverse complement strand
GTCCTCTCCCCGGGCGGTAAGCATCAGTACCGGTACCTGTGAGGAAATTCTAAGGGTTCGCAAAAGTTCAAACCCGGTCATACCCGGCAGCATGACATCAAGAACGATCAGACAGTATTGTTCGGATAAGGCCAGCTGCAGGCCGGCATGCGGGTCATACACCGTTTTCACAACAAACCCTTCCGGCTGCAGAAATTCACAGAGCAGCTCGCACAGTTCTCTATCATCATCAATAACTAAAATTTGCTTCATGCCCTGTACAACTCCCGAAAGTTTCATTTCCCATGATAGTACTGCACCAGTTCTTTTACCTGCAACAGCTTTACACAACTTTACAAAAATTGACCGGAGCTTAACAGCAATGAGTTACAGGGTGCTGTAGCTTGTAACTCAACCAAGAGCAAAGAACCCAATAAGGGGTTCATGACGCCTCTGCAACATGAAGAGGTCAATCAACACACAGAGAACTGAACAAAAATTTAGGAAAATACCCAGGAGTGAGTAGCTATGAGGGCTCAATTTATCCATGTGATAATTCTTTTTCTTGGTCTGACAGCAGCGGTACTGCTGACAGGATGCAATGAAGTGAAAATGCAGAGCAAGTGGCGGAGTAAACCGATTGCTTTGGACGGCAGTATAGCGGGCTGGCCTGAGAGTATTCAGTATTTTGACGAGGACTCAAAGACTCTTTTCTCCATAGTCAATGATGCAGACGATCTGTATATCCGGATAGTTACTCGAAGTGAAACGAGTAAGCGACTGATCCTGAGGAAAGGCTTCACTGTCTGGATTGATGATCCCGGCAGTACTGATAAAAAATTAGGCATTCGATTTCCTCTGGCCCGACAAAACCACATGCCGGGCAGCATTCCTGATCATAAGCCGAGAACAGGAATTGAGGAGAAATTGGCAGACAGCCGATACAATCTGGCCATCCTCCGTGGTTCCGAAGGAAAACGGCAGACCATGCCGGTTCAGCAGGCCCGGGCTTTAGGGATCTATACCAGCCTGAATATGCACCAGAGTATTCTTGTCTATGAACTCAAGATACCGATTCCCTCTGCATCAGTCGACAAGATCATCGGCATGGGCTTTGAGAGCGGCAAACCGGATCGTTCGTCCGGCCGTGGAGGATCACGCGGCGGCAAAGGAGGTGGCCGCGGCGGTGGTGGTCATGGCGGTGGCAGAGATAAGGGAGGGCAGCACGGGGGCAGTCGGGCACAAGCTGTTGAAATCCTGGCCCGAGTACACCTTGCAACACCCCTAGAAGAACAAGAGCCGAATTTGCAGTAACCAAACGCCTCACCAGGGCACAGAATGTCGACCCTGGTACCTGGCTGGGCATACAGGCTCAACATACGACATTATAACTATTTTAGTAAAATGTTGGATTTTTTACCTTTTTATTACTTTTAACCCGAGGAAAAACCATGAAAAAAATTATGTTAACCGCAGCCGCACTGACCGTACTTGCAGCTCCCATTAATTCGATAGCCGAAGACGCGGGATTTTATCTCAAAGGTAACCTCGGCATCGGCATGGCCATGGATACGGACATCGACAACATGCCCAACTCTGCAGGCACGGCCAAGATGACCTATGATGCCGGATTTCTGGCATCACTGGCTGCCGGCTACGATTTTGCCAATCCCATGCGCATGGAGATAGAATTTATGCACATGAAGAATGACCTTGATCAGTTATCCTACGATAATGCCTACGGTAATTTCAACGAGGGCGACATGAAGACCCAGTCCTTTATGCTCAACGGCTATTATGACGTTGCCACCGGATCCCCCTGGACTCCGTATATAGGTGTCGGTATCGGCTGGTCCAAGCTTGATCTCGGCACTCCGGGCTTTCCAGCGGCAGATAATGACGACGATTTTAGCTACGAGCTCATCGGCGGCGTTGCCTACGCATTTAATGAAAAATGGTCAATTGACGCCGAGTACCGCTTTCTCGGTACCGGAGATGCCACGATCAGTGGTGCCGACTATAACTTAAACAGCAATAACCTGATGTTCGGTGTTCGTTACAGCTTTTAAACAAAGGCATGCAATAGCCGCCGGGGCCGGAGAGCAGGATCTTTCTCCGGCCCCAAACCTGTTTCAGAGATAGATAATTGAAACATCTATCTCCATGTCGGAGTTAAGGGCAAAACTTGCCCCGGAAAAATCAGGCCGATTCGTCAGTCCTATGGAACTGTAGTTTGAAAAACCGATCCCCTCTTTGGGGAGCAGGATTCCCTTGTCTATTTTACCATCGCTATTCTCGTCATGGAGAATATTGACGGCATATACACCCTTAGGCAGGTTTGTAAAGGTAATGGAAGAAGAGCCATTGATGATCATGCCAACCTGTTTTCTCATGTACTTTGTATACTTTTCATCGGGAATTGTGCCGTCTTTATTGTAGAGGGCGAATTGAAGCACTCCGGTTGAATTTCGCAGGTTTGCAACGTGCACGGTTAAGGCATATGTCGCGTTATCTGCACACCAGCCAGTCGAGGATAGGTTCAGCAACATGAACAGCAGGATAATCTTTTTCATCTTTAACCTCAGTCCGGAAATATTCGGCACGTTAACGAGTGAACAGGGTGCCGCATTGTCGATCCTTTGCCCCCTTTCAACTGCCGAGAGATACCATGCTTATCAGGCCATGTCCAAAAAGTTTTTGAATGTAATGGACACCAGGAGACAATACGAGTATGAATTAAACGATCGTTTGATTGTTTAATTTTCATTTGAAATTTTGGAACCATCTGTATAATACCAGGAAACAGCAGTGAAAAAAATTATTCTACTTACAGTGTTGATCTTCTTCAGTGGGCTGGGAGCCCTGCACGGCGAGACACTGACCCTTCAGGACTGCATTCAAAAAGCGCTGCATACCCACCCTGACATCAAGCGCTTTCT
>CAZQKF010000402.1:0-2923 GCA_964593645.1 uncultured Desulfobulbus sp. | reverse complement strand
TATCAGTACAAAAACACAAAAGCAAACATTAAATATTGTGCAGGAAATGTTTGCTGAATAACCTATCTTCTCAAAATATCAATATAAACAGTACGGTAAAGCGCTCCCCTATTTTCCGCGCCAGTATTCGGTTTGCGGATTAATCTGGAGAAGACCTGCTTCCTGAGCGCATTCCAGGCCGATGAGCACCACACAGATCAGACAGAGCAGGAGCCCCAACCATTGCTTCGTTCTGTTTTTTTCGCCTAAGGCACGTCGGAGAAAGACAAGGCCCGGCAGCAGGCCAAAGAGGATCATTACGCCCAAGCCTCCGACCAGATTGAGCATTTTGAGGAATATCTGTGGGTAGAGCAGGGCGACTGCCAGCGGCGGCAGAAAGGTCATTGCCGGTATGATAATTTTGCTGCCGGTCTTTATCGGTGTTTTGGCAAGCAGATCAGCCAGAAAGCTTCGCAGCCCCTCGCCAACCGCGACATACGAGGTAAACAGGGCTGCCATGGAAAAAATCAATCCCCATAAACGCAGAGCATCGGAATGAACTGCACCGGCAAGGGGGATGGTTGCCGGCTGATTCTGTTTAAAGGCGGCAAGCAGGGAGTTCGGGCCGCCGTCCACGGGTAATACGCCGATCACGGCAATGACCCATAAGGCGTTAATTATAAAGGTAAGCAGGGTGCCATACCATATCGCCTTCCTGATTTGTCTGCGGTCGTTGCTTAAGTTGGTGCAGATTGATGGCAGTATCGTCTGGTAGGCAAAGGCACAGACAATAATGGGCAGGGCAGAGGGGAGAAAATCCCAGTCGATCGAGACAAAATTTGTTTGATCCATATTGGTGCCTACCAGCAGGAGCAGGGCAATAAAGGAACCAACCAGCAGCATCATAAACCCGGCATTGGCCCGGTTGATAAGCTCCATGCCAAAGAGGACAACCCCGGAGCTGACTGCAAAGAAAAGCAGGAGAAAGAGCACTTCCATTTTCGGCAGATGGAGAAGATCAGCAAGCACGGCACTGCTACCACTGAGATACGCCACCATTACCCCGTAAAAGATAAGTAAAAAGGTCGGCGTTACCAGCCAGCCGCTCCATTTGCCCAAATGCTGTTTATACAGGCTGAACAATCCGGCCGACGGCTGTTTCATGACAACAAAACAATCCGCTAAAATAAGGCCGGTCAGAACCATGAGCATCCAGATAAAGAACAAGCCGGTAAGGGCCGGAATCAGCCCGGCCAATCCTGTCTGAACAGGCAGTGCCAACAGCCCGGCACCAAGACTTGTGCCGGAGATGAGCAGGGCTGATGCCCATACCGAAGAGGGTGGGGCCGCAGTATGATTGGTGTTTGTATCTGTCATTAGGAGAAAAAATCTTGGATTTAAATTGATCTTTGCATCTCAGCCACTTTTTACATAAGATGATTATACGGTAAATTTTTTGTGTATGTAATGATTTTTGTCTGAGTACGTTCAGGCGTTATTCGGCTAGAGGCGTCCAGATTCCGGGCGACCGATGGTCACAGCACTGTAAGGTCGTCCCAGTTTTGCAATTTATGCTGCAAACACATCCCCTGGTTTTATTTCGCAACTTCAGGGTTTTTTTCCTTGGCCGGGTGATTTCGGCGGTGGGTGATAAGTTCTTCACCATTGCCCTGTCATGGTGGGTTGTCAGCCAGGGAGGAACCAACAGTCGTCTGCACCTGGGAATCCTGCTGGCAATTTCCACGCTGCCCATCATCCTGTTTGGCCCGTTCATGGGCACCCTGGCCGACAGGTACAATAAAAAATACTGCATGATGACAGCCGATGGCGCCCGTGGACTTCTTATTGGCGGGCTGGCCTTTCTTGCCTATACGGGGCAGCTTTCTCTGGCAGTGTTATATCCGGTCTGCTTTGCGCTTTATTTTTTCATGCCCTTGTTTGAATCTTCGGCTAACAGCTCCATTGAGGCGCTCACTGATCACGAACATCTCTCTACTGCCGCCGCTGTTAACTCCTCTGTTGTCCAGTTTTCAAATATTCTTGGAGCAGGCCTGGGCGGTGCATTATTGGCCTTTCTGGGGACGACCGGAGCCTTTACTGTCAATGCCCTGTCCTTTGGCTTATCCCTGCTTTGTCTCAGCTGTATTTCTACTAAGGTCTTCCATAACACTGTTGAGGTTAAACAGTCGTATTTTGAGCAGTTTAAAGAAGTTTTTTCCTATTTACATAAGGCACGTGCCATTGCCTCCATGCTGATAGTCTTTGGCCTGATAAACTTTTTCTTTACCCCGCTCTTTTTATTTATCCCCATGGTGGTCAAGGATACGCTGCAGGCATCGGTCTCCTGGGTTGCTATTTTTGAAGTGACCCTTGCCTGCGGGGCTGTTCTCACCTCGGCTGCACTGAGTTTTTTGCCACGGGGCCGGGAACACCTGCGAATATTTGCCGGTGTGCTGGTGATTGGCCTTTCTCTGTTGTCCTTTGCCCTGTGTCAGCCCAGGTGGCTGCTGGCCTGTTCCCTGTTTTTTTGCGGCGCGGGCATGGCCCTGGTCAATGCTGCTGCCTTTTCCCTTTTTCAAAATGAAATACCACCTGGTATACGAGGTAGATTTTTCGCTGTACTGACAACTGTTGCCTATTCAGTGATGCCGCTTTCCTTTGCCTTAAACGGAGCACTGGCCCAGTTTGCCTCCCTTGAAAAAGCTCTGCTGATCAATGCCGCAGGAGTGATTGTCCTCTCCTTTGTAATTATTAAACTTCCCGATCCGCTCCAATCGCAGGGAAGCGTACAACAGGAACAACCAGCAAAATTCCTTGGAGAACCTTGATGAAATTCTTAGATCAACTTATGGCCGAACCCGATGCCTTTCGTTCGGATAAGGCTTTGCAGGAACTGTTTTTTAATGCCATGCAGGAGATGACCGCCTATCACCGCTCGGCAAAC
>CAZQKF010000401.1:0-2931 GCA_964593645.1 uncultured Desulfobulbus sp. | reverse complement strand
CTGGGCTATCGCTCTGAATTTATGACCGATACCCGAGGCATGGGCGTGATGAACTATGTTTTTTCCGAATGGGGCCCCCATGCCGGAGAGCTGCAGGGCCGCAAAAACGGAGCCATGATTGTGAAAGAAACCTGTACCAGCGTGGCCTTTGCCCTGTTTAATCTGCAGGAACGCGGCACCTTGTTTATCAGGCCGGGTGAAGAGCTGTACAAGGGCCAGATCATCGGTGAAAACTGCCGTCCGGCAGATCTTGTGGTCAATCCGGCCAAAGGAAAAAAACTGACCAACATGCGGGCTTCGGGTTCAGATGAAGCGGTTATTCTTACCCCGCCCCTTGACATGAGCCTGGAAGACTGTATATCGTATATTGATGATGATGAACTGGTGGAAATTACACCTAAAAAAATTCGGCTGCGCAAACAGAAAAATGCAAGAATCCGGGCTTAGACCGGCGGTATGTGACTAAACAACTCATTTCCCCATGCAAGATCTCCTCTTTATAGGCATTGCCATAGTCTGTGCGATCACAGCTTTTGTTGTGATTCTGAAACGCTATGGCAGTGACTGTATCCCCTGACTGCTTATGTACAGCTCCATAGGTGTGGGGCTCGGAGTATTTGCGGCCTTAAAGGCAATTTTCTAAACACAGACATGAATTTTCCCAGTGCCGGCACGACACAGACTGCAGACTCTAACCATCAGCCTGCGTGCAGGATTTTTTGCAGCACCTTCCCGGCCAAGAGTTAAGTCCCGCCGTATTAATAGCGCTTATTAAAATAATCTTCTACAATCTCTGCATGATCAAAGACCAGGTTCGGCAGAGTATCGCGGGTAAACACCCGGGCCTGCAGGGCATCATCTGAGCCTTGGGGGGTGCCGTTGGATCCGGCAATAAATACCGTTGATGCGGTGTGCTGGCGCGGATCCCTGTTCGGTGCGGAATAGGTATGGAACTGACGAATCAGCGTCACGTCCAGGCAGGTTTCCTCTTTGGCCTCCCGTACTGCAGCCTCTTCAAAACTTTCTCCATAATCCACAAAACCTCCGGGCAGGGCCCAGCCATGGGGCGGATTCTTTCGCTCAATCAGGACAATCCCGCCTGCAGTCTCAATAATGATATCCACAGTGGGAACAGGGTTCCGGTACACTGGAATTTCAGCACTGCATTCAGGACATTGCATAGAGATACCCTCCTCTTACAAACATAACCCTCTGATCTCCTGCCAGGAATGGACAACAGGCAGCTGGTGCCGGTTTTCGTTCCACGGCTGGGAAAATACAATGGAGTTGATCCCCACCTCATTGAGTGCGACACAGGTTTCAGCCCGGTCGTCAATAAAATAGCGCAGTTTTCGATCATGGATATGACGGGATTTATCGTCATGGGCCCCCATAGCCACCACCCGGATTCTAGACAGGGTCGACTTGGGAAAAACATGGGCAAGCCAGTCATGCACCGGATCTGCCAGGGGGCGTGCGGTAATCACACTGACTTCTGCTGTCTCGGCCAGCTCCCCAAGGACTTCAACCGCACCCGGCATGGGCTGCAGCCCGGTGCCGATGGAATCCACCAGCACCTGGGTGAAGATGGCATTGACTGTTTCCAGATCAACATCCAGACATTGTTCTACTTCAAAATTGGTAATGTCCTGTTTTTGAATGCCACAAAGACCGTATTCTTCACAGGCCAGGCGCAAAAAGGTTTCCGCGGTGTCGGCAATGACCCCGTCAAAGTCAAATCCCAGCCGGCCGGGATCAATTTTCTCAGCGTTCATCAATACTGTTCTTCCAGTTTTTTTATCCGCTGCACAAGGTCATCATTTACCGGTGTGGCAACACCTGTTTGCCTGCCCAGCTGCGAAATGGTGCCGTTCAGAGCAGCAATTTCCGTGTTCTGCCGATTACGCACATCCCGCAGCATGGGGGCAATGCGATTCTTTGCAGTCCGCAGAAAATGAAAGGCCGTTTTGACTGGATCACAGCTTAGGGTAATTTGGTTAGCCTCGGCAACTGCAGCCGCCTCCTGCAGCAATTTTTTCAGGTTACCCCGTACTGAGCAGGAGGTGAGCAGTTGGCCGTTGGGACGCCTGTAAATGGCAGCCAGTGCATTTACAGCCAGATCAACCATAAAACCATCCCAGACGACCGTCTCTATTTCCCTGCTCTTTTCAGGCTTCAGACCTGCCCGGTCAAGCAGATGCACGGCCGGATCAAGTAATTTTTGAGCCTTGATCTCATGCTGCAGCAGCCCGATGTTCATTCTGCCCGGATCCAGGCAGCAGATTTGTCCGGAAGAATCCACAAATACATCTGCACTGGTTACGACAGCGGCCGATACAGCAGCCGTGTTTTGCAGAGCCTGCAGATGACTCACCCCACGCTGTATCCCTATCAGCAGAGTATCGGGGGTCAGCAAAGCGTCGGCCCAATCAAGAGTTTTGGAAACATCAGCAGATCTGGTGCAGAGAAAAAAAAGATCACAACCGCCGGCCCCGACGGGACCTGCGGTTGCACGGATAGAGAAGTGACTGGTTGTCCCTGAATCTTCCAGGAAAAAACCGTTTTGGTTCAACTGTGACGCTTGTTCACGCGTATCAGCAAGCAGGGTCAGGCTGTCTGCTGGGGAGAGAACCGTTGACAGCCGGGCGGAGAGCAGACAGCCCAGTGCTCCGGGCCCGGCTATAACGATATTCATTGCAAACAGTCTGCTCTATTTGACCTCAGCATCCTCAATTATAACCTCATACTTATAACCTGCACCAAAATCCTTATTGGCATGCAGGGTTCCCTCGATGACAACTACGGAATCAACAGCCGGGTCAGCCATGGTGGTCACGACCAGATCATGACTGTTTTTCATGGCATTACCGGTGCCGTCCTGCAGATGCACCCAGTTTTTGCCCATGATCATCTTGGACACCTTCATGACCT
>CAZQKF010000400.1:0-2953 GCA_964593645.1 uncultured Desulfobulbus sp. | reverse complement strand
GCAACCCGGTCTGCGGCGGCCCTGCGCTGTATCTTCAGCCCGGCCAGTTCTTTGCGGTTTCGATTCAAGGCTCCGCTCTTCCGGCCGCCTTCAAAGAGCGGCAAGCGTGCAAACACCCCAATCTGCCAATCCGTGTCATCAAGACCGTCCTGAAAGTCACCGCGCTGACCAGTGCCATCTTCAGAAAAATACTGTTCCACTTCGCCCTCTATTGTAAACTCGGGTAGCCAGAACTCGCGACCGGCAGCAGTCTTGAGCCGAGCCTTGGCGGCAATGGCCGCATCAATAGATTTAAGCTCAGAGCGATAGGTCAACGCCTCCTGCACGGCAAACTTACGAAAATCCCGCAGATACCTGGGATTGTTCACCAGGCTGAAAAACAATTTATCCCCGACAATGAGCAGGGGATCACTGAGATCTGTTTCTTCGGCAATAAACAACTCCTGTAAAGGCCGATTCAAGACCCGATTCATTGCCTCCATGGCACTTAAAGTGATCGACTCTTTTTCTAAAACAGTAAACTTATCCGTGGCAAACTTAGTCTCCCAACGATAGACTTCGTCCGGACCGGCCACGCCCGTGGACATGCGGATTCGGGCCCGATCCAGATTGGCCTGGGTCAGCTTCAGGTTATCCTTGATCAGCCGTTCAATGGTCTTGGCCCGCAACACGTTAAAATAGGCAGTTGCCGCCTCATACATAACATCAAGACGAACTGTTTCATAATCCTGTTCACGACCGGCCTGTTTATGCTTTTCAACAGTATACCCTGCCCAACTGCGTTCTGAATAAATCTGCTGAGAACCTCCTGCCGATCCGGTCCAGGCCCGCTCAGGACTCACCCCACCACCCAGTCCCGCTCGATCCTCATCAATGGCCCGGGCACCGGTGGCAATGCTGATTTGAGGCAGCAGAGGGGCGCGTGCCTCTGTGACAGCATGCATCCCCGCCTGTACCTGAAGTTCCGAGGATGACAGATCCAGATTGGCCTGGAGCGCCTCACTGACGGCCTGCTGCAGGGTCAGGTGACGTTTAATATCTGTTCGTTCTTCATTGAGCAGGTTGGCCCCGGTCAGGATAGCCAGACTGGGAAAGACATCAAGAGCGCGGGCAGTAGCCATATTAATGGTCAGGTCACGGCCCCGGGAAAAGGTCACTTCCAGGCTTCCGGCCTCTTCACCAAGCAGAATATCCTGAACACTGACAGCAGTTCTGCGGGCAAGCTTCTCCTCCATGTCTGCGGGTACATCCCCGGCCAGCAGCCCCTCTTCCACCAGTTTACGACTGGAAAGCGAGTACCCGGGCAAGCCGCGCTCGATAAGACCTTTGATGAGCAACTGCTGCTCCTCAAAGGTTATATGATACAGGGAGGCGACCATTACGGCCCCGGCATCAGCCGGAATGGCGGCAAGCACCTCTGCTGCTGATGTTCCAACAGGCACTGCAGTTACTGTCATGGTGTGTTCGTTGGCCAGCTTTCTAATAAACTTTGAAATTTCAGGAATTCCTGCAAGTTCTCGCTGGTCAATAAGGATTGCCAGGTTTTTGAATGGCACTATCTTCCGGAAGTTCTGGAGTTCCGAATCCATATACAGCATGGAGTCGATATAGGTAAGATTTGTCATCCCGCTGATGCTCTCATTACGGGGCAGCTGCTGGACAACGCTGTCAACAACAAAGGGGGCAACAACCGGTTTAACCGGATTTTTATGCTGCAGGATTTCACTAGAAGCAACAGTTCCCAAGGTGAGGATCAGGTCTGTATCCGGATTGGCCAGCAGCCGATTCAGAGCCCGGTTAACCCCCTTGACTGTATCGTTACCCGATACAGTCAAGGATTTTGGGAAATCAATCAGAAATTCTTCTTCTGCCAGGGCCTGAATCTCCCGTTTAAACAGAGCTACTCTCTTCTGGTCGGCAGCCGTATTGCCGTCCGTGACAATACCAATTGTAAAACGCGCCCGTTCCTGTGCGTCCTGCATGGCCTGATCATCAGGATCGGCAGAGGCGGCAAGGGCTGACAGGGAAGCAGACAGCAGCAGACAGACAACAAGGGCAAGCAGACGACAGTTCATGGAACATCTCCAAAAAACACTACAGGGAAACAGCATACCTATTTAATCTTGAAAAAGGTGGCGTACAGTACTGGTACGAACACCAGAGTCAGTACCGAGGCAAAGCCCAGACCAAAGACAATGGTCACGGCCATGGCCACGAAAAAGGCATCGGTAAACAGCGGGATCATGCCCATCATGGTGGTCAGAGCGGCCATCATAACCGGTTGCATCCTGGACACGCCGGAATCAATAATGGCTTCCAGGCCGGGCATACCTTCTCTGATATTCAAATCAATCTGGTCAATAAGAACAATGGCGTTCTTAATCAGCATGCCGGACAGGCTCATCAGCCCCAGCAGGGCCATGAAGCCGAAGGGCTGGTGCAGGAGCAGCAGCCCGCCCGTGACCCCGATGAGCGACAGGGGCACGGTGAGCCAGATAATGAGCGGCTGACGAAAGGCATTGAACAGAAAGATAACCGCCAGGATCATCATGCCGAAATAGATGGGGATGTTTGCAGCCAGCTGCTTGGTGGAGTCGGCCGAGTCTTCCAGCTCTCCGCCCCAGGCGATAAAATAACCGGGTTTCCCCTTGAGGGGCAGGATGTCATCATACTTCAGCGGGATAGTATCAGCAGTGTATGTTTCTCCTTTTTTAAGCGGCGTGCCCCGGTAGGCGGCAAGGTCGACTCCCAGCAGCTGTTCGATCTCCGGCTTGACCCGGGCAAAGAGCTGGGCCGGCAGCTCAGTCTTGGGATCGGCATGTATTTTAATCATCGGCCGCCTGTGCCAGCGCGAGACTCGGGCATTTTCCCAGGTCGTTTCCACCCCATTCATCACCTGCAGGATCGGCACGTTTTTACCGGCCGACGGGCTGTAGATCTGCAGCTCCTCCAT
>CAZQKF010000399.1:0-2963 GCA_964593645.1 uncultured Desulfobulbus sp. | reverse complement strand
GTACTCTTGCTACTTGAGCTGGCTTAAATGGATGAAGATGAGGTGCTCCTGAATAATTACAAATTTAGGTGCTGATGCACTCCAGGGCAAGCTTTGCCGCCCGCCGGGAACATCCTGGAGTTCCTAATCGTTTTGTAACTTCTCCAAGACCCTGCAGGATATTTTGACGGTATTGTGTGTCATCAAGCATGGACTGCAGGTGGCTTGCAATATTTTCCGGAGTGACCTCGTCCTGAAGCAGTTCCGGGATGATTTCCCGGTTGGCAATCAGGTTGACCAGGGAAAAATACTTGATATGGTGAACCAGCATCCTGCCCAGGCGGTAGGTACGCGGAGAGACTCGGTAAGTGGTCACAGCAGGCGTACCAAGCAGGGCTAGTTCCAGGGTGACCGTGCCCGAGGCTGTAACCACGGCGTCGCAGGATGCCATCAGGTCGTAGCGATTTTCATCTATAATGTGGATATTAAGTGTGTCCTGGTACTGGTCAAGTCCGTTTTCAGCCAGCAGTTCTCTTGAGATTGTGGAGGCCCGGGGCAGCAGGAAGATATATTTTTTTTCACTGCGCTCAGCCAGCAATTTTGCTGCTGCAAGAAAATCAGGGAGCAGAGAACAAATTTCTTTGGATCGACTGCCCGGCAGGATACCGATAATTTTTGTATTTGTATTTACCGGTATGGCATGGGCTTGCAGGAAGGTTTCTTTAGACATGCCGGTTTTGACCGTGTCCACCAGCGGGTGGCCCACAAAGTCAACATGTACCCCACGGGCGCGATAGAAGTCTTGTTCAAAGGGCAGGATCACGCCGACTTTAGTGGTCAACCGACCTATTTTTTTGACTCGACCACTGCGCCAGGCCCAGACCTGGGGACTGATGTAGTAGAAAACAGGGATGCCAAACCTTTTTGCCTTTGCCGCCAGCAGGAGGTTAAAATCAGGGTAATCAATCAGGATGAGCAGGGTGGGCTTGACCTCTTGCATCTGTCTAATCAGGGCCTTGCGGGCAGCCAGGATATCACCAAGATGACTGATGACTTCGGTAATTCCTACCACTGCAAGTTTTGATGCATCATAGAGCATGTGGACGCCGGCGGCAGTGAGCTCTTTGCCGCCAATGCCGGAAAAATGGAGATCCGGCAGCTGTTTATGCATAGCCTCAACAAGTCTGGCTCCGTGCATGTCGCCGGAGGCCTCTCCGGCGACAATTATGATCTGTGTTTGGGCGTTATCCACGGTCAGGGCTCGTGTATAAAACCAAAGGTTTCCCCCTGGCCCAGCAGGTGTGCAACTTTATTCTGGTTTTCTTTGATCTGACCGATGACGCGCAGGGCAACATCAAGTGCTCGCCGCCCCTCAACCCCTGACACTGTAGGTTTGCTGCGGTTTCGGACATTGCTGACAAACTCAGTCAGCTCAAGTTCCAACACGTCCTGTTCGGTGAAACCGTGCTTGGAGATATCCGGCAGGGGCAGGGCATTGGCATTTCCCTGTTTAAGCTTAATTGCCATGACCTCTTTTTTACTGAAGTCAACAGACAGATATTTACCAGGCTGGAAGATACGCATTCTACGCATATTGTCCATGGAAATCCGGCTGACCGTTACATTGGCTGTACAGCCGTTCTCGAAGACAATACGCGCATTGGCAATATCGGTCAGCGGCGTGATAACCGGTGCTCCGACTGTATGAATATCTTTAATGGGCGAATCAATAATGGAGAGGATAATGTCGATATCATGGATCATCAGATCCAAAATGACGTCAACATCCGTGCCCCGGTTTTTAAAGACCGACAGTCGGTGTGCTTCAATAAAGAGTGGATTGTTGAGAAGTGGTTGCATGGCTATAACTGCCGGATTAAACCGTTCCAGGTGACCAACCTGGAGGATAAGCTTTTTCTCCTCTGCCAGGCAGATCAGCTCATCAGCCTCCTCAAGGGTGGTGGTCATGGGCTTTTCAAGAAGGATGTCAATGCCACGATCCAGGCAGGCTGTGGCCACTGCATGGTGGTAGATGGTGGGGACGACGATGGAAACAGCGTCCACCGTATCTAAAAGCGCAAGATAGTCTGTGTAGGCTACTGTCGAACATTCGCCGGCAACAGCCTCAGCACGTTCCTGGTCAACATCGGCAACTCCGACCAGCTCGACATCGTCCATGGCCGCATATTTCTGCGAATGGAAGCGACCCAGGTAGCCAACCCCGATAACCCCGATTCGTATTTTTCTTCCAGAGTTCATTATGTTGTCAGTATCCATGAAGAGTTAAATTCCCAGATACGCCTTTTGAATATCTTCGTTACTGAGCAGCTCTTCTGCCGGGCCGTGCAGGGTAATTCTTCCTGTTTCCAGCACGTAGGCCCTGTCTGCAGTTTTGAGTGCCAGATTGGCATTCTGCTCGACCAGGAAAATTGTTGTGTTCTGTTCTTTATTAATCTTGCGGATAATGGAAAAAATCTGCCTGGTAACCAGCGGCGCTAACCCCATGGAGGGTTCATCAAGCAGCAGCAGCTGCGGTTTTGCCATCAGGGCACGGGAGATGGCCAGCATCTGCTGCTCACCGCCGGACAGGTTGCCGCCGGGTTGGTTGCGGCGGTCAGCCAGGATGGGGAACATCTCATAGATATAGTCCCGATCTTTTTTCATCTGTTGGTTATCACGACGGAGAAAGGCACCCATATCCAGATTTTCTGCAACAGTAAGATCAGGAAAGATATGACGCCCCTCAGGAACCTGACAAATGCCCAGAGCAACAATTTTATCAGGCGTCATCCGGTTGATCGGCTTTCCCTTAAAGAGTATCTCACCTGTCCTGGGCGGGACAATACCGGAAATGGACATAAGGGTTGTTGATTTGCCAGCTCCATTGGCTCCGATCAGGGTGATGATTTCCCCTTCTTCGACTTTCAGGCTGATATCGTGCAGGGCCTGAATATTTCCGTAATATGAGTTGATTCCGCGCAGCT
>CAZQKF010000398.1:0-2969 GCA_964593645.1 uncultured Desulfobulbus sp. | reverse complement strand
TTTTGCTGCCCAATTCGGCAAACGTGATTTAGCCAGTATCTCCCAGGAAGAGGTACTGGCCCTCCTGATGCCCCTTGACCAAAGACAATAAAAAGGCAATAAAAAGAAATCGGTATTCGGCACTTGCAGCATTCTACAACTTCAGTATTAATACTGCCCTGCAAGCATTGACTAATCCCTGCAACTCAGTTAGCCTTTCTTTCTTTTGAAGAATTCTACAGTACCTGATTATTCATATCTTCTATCCACAAAGCATTGAGGTGCGTGGTATGTATGAAAGCCTGGCCGTTCTGTCCCTGTTCATTTTTCTGTACAGCATTGCCGCCGGTAAAATCGAAAAAACCTGGATCAGTGGACCTATTATCTTTTGCGGATTCGGTGTGATGATAGGACCGCATGGACTCAACGTCCTGCCCCTTGCCTCAGATTCGGAAACCATTAAACGATTGGCAGAACTCACTTTAGCCCTGGTTCTGTTTACCGACGCCTCCAATGCCAACATCGAAGTACTACGCCGCAATGCCCGAATGCCTGCCCGTCTGCTGCTGGTGGGACTGCCCCTGACCATCGGCCTGGGCTGGCTGGCCGGATGGCTGCTGTTCGGACAACTGGCCGGGCTTGAAATTGCGCTCCTGGCCACAATGCTCGCACCGACAGATGCAGCCCTGGGCAAACCGGTCATTACCAACAGCCTGGTTCCGGTTCCCTACCGCGAAGCACTCAACGTGGAGAGCGGGTTGAACGACGGCATCTGTGTGCCTGTGCTGATGATCTTTCTTGAACTTGCCACCGGCGAGGAACAGGGTGCTTCCGTGGGCATGATTCTGTCTCATTTTACTGCTGAAATCGGCATTGGTGCTGCTGTCGGCCTGGGGCTGGTCGCAGCGGCAGTACTGGCAGGCCGATTTGCGCAACAGCACAAATGGCTCACCAGGGACTGGTCTATGCTGTCCATTGCAGCTCTGGCGCTGGCCTGTTTCGCCCTGGCCCAGACCTTGGGAGGCAGTGGATTTATTGCAGCCTTTGTCGGCGGCCTGCTCTTTGACGTCATGCTTGGCAAAAAACGTGCCCCCTGGCTTGAGGAGGCGGAAAGCCTGGGAAACTTGTTTTCCCTTATTACCTGGGTGAGCTTTGGCGCCCTGGTCGTCAATCCTGTTCTCAACGTCATCAGCTGGCCGGCGGTACTCTACGGCCTGTTCAGCCTTACTATCATCCGGATACTACCTGTTTTTATAGCTCTTGCCGGCACCGGTATGCCCACCGAAGCCAAACTCTTTGTCGGTTGGTTCGGCCCCCGAGGTCTTGCCAGCGTAGTTTTCTGTGTTATTGTCCTGGACGCTCATCTCCCGGGCCATTCAATTTTGGCCCAAGTCATGTCGGTGACCGTTATTTTAAGCATCCTCCTGCACGGGATCAGCGCCAATTTCTGGGCAAATGGATTTGGCCGCAGAATGGCAAAACAGGAACAAGCGATGTGACCAGTATGGTTGGACCGAATTTTTAAGCTGAAGCCACAATAAATAATGAAAGAGATCCACGTTGGCCAGCTCAGCTTATTCCGTCCAGCACAACTGTCAGTTGATCAATCAGCTGGTCAATCTCTTCTCTGCCCACAATAAGCGGCGGGATGAACCGAAGTACCTTCATTCCGGCAAAGTTAATCAACACGCCGCGTTCAAAGAGTTTACTGACGATGTCCAGCCCGTGTTTAATGCCCTTCTCTGTCAGTACCAGGCCAAGAAGCATACCCCTGCCCCGCACACCGGTGGCCAGTGCTGGAAATTTATCTACCACACCTTCAAGCTGCTTGACAAAATAGCTACTGTGCTCCTGCAGGGACTGAAAAAAACCATCGGCTAACATGGTTTTCAGTACAGCAACTCCGGCGGCAGCCGCCACGGGATTGCCGCCAAAGGTTGAGGCGTGGGTGCCCACGCCAAGTGACTGGGCAATTTCATCTGTCGTCAACATGGCCCCGATGGGCAGCCCGTTGCCCAAAGCTTTGGCCAGAGTCATGATATCAGGGGTAACGCCTAACTGCTCATATGCAAAGAGCGTGCCGGTTCGGCCTATACCGGTCTGCACCTCATCAAAGATAAGCAGCAGGTCATGTTTATCGCAGATATCCCGTAGAGCCTGCAGATAGTCACCTGCCAGAGGACGGACACCGCTCTCGCCCTGAAGCGGTTCGCATAAAACCGCACAGGTTTTGTCACTAATCAGGGCTTCAAGTTCCTGCGAATCACCAAATTCGGCATGAACAAAACCGGCAGGCAGCGGCTCAAACCCCTGGTGAAATTTAGGCTGACCGGTTGCCGCCACTGTGGCCAGGGTTCGTCCATGAAAAGAACCTGAGAGCGAAATCACCTCAAAACGACCCGATCCACTGTGAATCCTGGCCAGTTTAATGGCGGCCTCATTGGCCTCGGCCCCGGAGTTGGCCATAAAGACTCGGTCGGCAAAGCTGTTTTGGGTCAGCAACTCGGCAAGTTCTATCTGGGGTGCAGTATGAAACAGGTTGGAAACATGCATCAAAGTCGCGGCCTGCTCCTGCACAGCTTTGGTCACGGCCGAATGACAATGTCCCAGTGAACAGACGGCAATCCCTGCCAGAAAATCCAGATACTCCTTACCGTCTGCGTCCCAGAGTCTGCATCCCTCGCCCCTGACCATGGCTGCCGGAAACCGGCTGTAGGTTCCGACAAACACGGCGTCTCCTCTGGTTATCCATTTTTTATTTGTCACGCTCATGCGATTATCTCCGTACCAATTCCCTTGTGGGTAAAAATTTCCAGCAGGATGGCATGCTCCTGCCGGCCGTCGACAATATGGGCCTTACCTACCCCACCGTTAATCACGGAGGCGCAGCAGCGCAGCTTGGGGATCATGCCGCCCTGAATCACGCCGTCCTCAATCATCTGTTCTATAGAATCTCCGGCAATGGAGGACAGCAGTTGACCATCTCCGTC
>CAZQKF010000397.1:0-2970 GCA_964593645.1 uncultured Desulfobulbus sp. | reverse complement strand
ACTTGATTGTAAAGGAATAAATCAAGTTGAACACTAATTATCCCATATAAAGTAAGGTAGTTTTATCGAGAAGTCAATGCCCGATATCAATTAATTGAGACTGGCTATCAAGTGTTGCCATCCCACGTTGTGCCGCAGTGATTTTACAGTGCATGAAAAAAAATCAGGAACCAGAGGGGCGTTGTCTGAAAAAAGTTGCTAATCTGTCAGCAAATTTTTACTCTATGGAGAAGCCTCCTCATAACGGGGATTGGTAATTCAAGATTTTTCAGGATACAACGATGCGTAAGATTATAATTTCCACTGGCGGCGGGGATGCTCCCGGGTTGAATGCGGTTATTTTTGCAGTGGTCAATTCGGCCTCCAGGCTTGGCTGGGAGGTGTACGGCAGCAAGCAAGGGTACAAGGGTTTTCTGGATCCGGATGATCTCGTCCGTTTGACTCCTGCAGATGTTGAGGGGATTACACCCATCGGGGGTACTATCCTGGGATCAACCAATAAAGGCAATCCATTCGCCATGCCGGTGGAAAATCTGGCTGGTGAGATGACGCTGGTTGATGTTTCCGACCGGATTTTGAAAAATTTTAATCGAATGGGGTTTTACTGTCACATCGCCATTGGCGGTGACGGCAGTCTGGAAATTGCCCATCGGTTTGCCTTAAAGGGAATGCCTGTTATCGGAGTGCCAAAGACCATAGACAATGATCTGGAGGCCACCGACCGTACCTTTGGTTTTGATACGGCCGTAGCCACGGCGACGGAGGCCCTGGATAAACTTCATTCCACCGCCAAATCGCATGACCGGGTGATGGTTGTCGAGGTCATGGGGCGGGAGTCCGGCTGGATAGCCCTGTATTCCGGTATTGCCGGCGGGGCAGATGTGATTCTATTGCCGGAGATACCGTTCAGCATGGATGCTGTCTGTGACAAGATCAGTGATAATGAGCTACATGATAAAAATTATTCCATAGTTGTTGTGGCGGAAGGTGCCAGATCCGAGGGTGGAGCAGTGGTCAGTCGCGGTGAGGGGGAAACCGGTCGGGAGGAAGTCGTCCTGGGCGGAATTGGTGAATGGGTTGCCGGTGAAATTAAAACCTGCCTTGGCAAGGATACCCGCTCGCTTGTCCTGGGACATCTGCAGCGGGGCGGCTCACCTACGACCTTTGACCGGCTGCTGGCCCTGCGTTTTGGAGCGGCTGCCGTGCGCCTGGCCGAAGCTGAAATCTTTGATCATATGGTTGCCTGGACACCGCCGGAAATGTCCTCGGTGCCCCTGGAAGATGCCATTTGCTGCCGGAAAAAGGTTGACCTGCACAGTGACAAGGTAATGACGGCCCGAGAAATAGGTATTTGTCTGGGAGACAGGAATTAACAGTGCACACCTCGGAACAGTTGCAGGAAATATACCATCGCCTGTCCTCTCATTTCGGCGCGCAGAACTGGTGGCCCGGCGACACCCCTTTTGAGATCATGGTGGGCGCCGTACTGACCCAGAATACCAACTGGCAGAATGTGGAAAAGGCCATTGCCAACCTGAAGGAATCCGGTCTGCTCTCCTTTGCGGCCATGTCGGTATTATCGGTGGAGGAATTGGCCCAGTACATTCGGCCGGCCGGGTATTATAATATCAAGGCCGGGCGTCTGCAGAATTTTTTTTCCATGATTCAGGAGCAGTGGGATGGAGATCTGGATTATTTTTTGACCCAGCCTGGTGCAGTGATTCGGGAGAACTTGTTGAGTGTCAAGGGGATAGGGCCGGAAACTGCTGATTCCATGGTGCTGTATGCGGCGGAACAACCTGTTTTTGTAGTAGATACCTACACCCACCGCATCTTGTCACGACATGGAATTATCCCTGAGGAATATGGATATTTTGAGATCCAGGAGCTGCTCATGGACAATCTTGAAGAGGATACCCGCCTCTTTAACGAATATCATGCCCTGCTGGTGCAGACCGGCAAATATTTCTGCAAGAAGTCAAAGGCTAAGTGCAGCAGCTGCCCGCTCTCCGGAGTGGGTGGGGTTGAGGTGTGGTGTGCGTTTGAGGAGTAGTTCTGTATTTCAGTATTTATTTTTAGTAATATTTTTCACCATGACCTCACGCATAGTTGTGGACAGATCTCTAAAATTTACTTCTCATATAGTTTTTCCAGCTATATAATACAGAGAATCAACTGCCCTGTCCTACTGTCCTTAACCCTAACCACTACCCTTGGGAGTTTATATTTTTTTATCAGCCGATGCTGCCGTCCTGACCGCCCTGACGCTGGTGTTTGCGTTTGAGGATGTCAGATGTTCACCATAGACAACCTGCAGCAAAAAAAATATCCGAGCAGGCCGCACCTCAGCTGGGTGCTCTGGCCGTTTGCGCTGTTTTCTCTTTGCGCCTCACCGGCCTATGCCGTCCAGGTACACACCGGTACTGAGGGCTTAGTCTCTCATGAACTCGGTCATGTACTCTTTGCCGTTGCTATGATTGTCCTACTCATACGGATTACCAGAGGGCGTTTGAACGGCCCAGGCTGGAAGCCGTTCAAGGTATTTTTATGGCTAATTATTGGCTGGAATATTCTTACTTTTTCAGGGCACTGGATGCGGGATGGGATCAGTGCCCAACAGTTTGTTCACCACAACGGACAAATTATCGGATTTATGGTCAACGGTTTATTTGATTTGCTTTTTTATATGACCCGGCTCGATCACCTGCTCCTGGTACCGGCTTTTTTCATGCTTCTACTTGCTGTTCGCCAATGGAGCAGTGAGCCGTCATGATCCTGTCCTGGCTGCCGATCATTTGGATTGATATTGTCGGGTCGCTGCTTACGCTCCTGCTTGCGGCATTCTGCCTCCGCTACTCTTTGCGGCTGCTTAAGAAAAAAGAAGATCAGACGTTTTTCAACTATCTCTTTCTCCTCACCCTCTCGTTTGTTTTTTTTGCAGTTTCCCGCTCTTTTGGTCACCTGGTTAAG
>CAZQKF010000396.1:0-2979 GCA_964593645.1 uncultured Desulfobulbus sp. | reverse complement strand
GCGGGGCAATGCTCCTGCTGCGTCTGCAGCATAAATTAGAGAAAAAAGGGGTTAAGTTCCAGATAGCCCAGATGCAGGATCCGGTCATTGATAAATTAGGAAAGCTGGACGGCGGAACAGAACTCCTCAGCCAGGCCCTGTATCCCTCGGTCACCGCAGCAGTGGATGATTTTATCCAGACCTGTGGTCGTTGACCGGAAGAGGACAGTGCCCTCGCAGGTGTTATCCCTTAGTCTGGGAGCAGACAGGGACAGTTGTCGGGTAACACACATTGTATTTCACCGGGCAACACGTCAAAACGGATATGATTGCTTTTGTATGGTTCCCCGTCGAGGTTGACAAAGCGACTTTCATCGGGCCAGGATTCCAGCCAGCTGGTTGTAAACCGTTTGACGTATTGGCCGGAACCTGAGGGCTGCCGAACCTCCTGAATAACCTGGCTGACATCGGCCAGCGGAAAGGAGAGTACCAGCATGACCTCCAGCAGGCCATCGTTGATATAGGCTTCGGGGGCGAGTACCTGGCCGCCTCCGGCCTGTCTACCGTTGCAGACCACGGCCAGCAGAGCGGATCCCTCCAGTTCAATTCCCTCTGCCTGCAGTCGTCCACTGCTTTGGGTAAACTGGAGGGATTTTACAACTGCGGACAGGGCATAAGCTCCGCCACCCAGAAAGTTTTTTAACTGGACCGGCGTGTCCGCTGTAACCTGGGCACCAAAACCGCCGGAGGCAACATTGACAAAAAAGCGTTCATTGGCCTGGACAATGTCAATGGCCTTGGCTGTTCCTTGTACGGCAAGGCGCAGCGCATCCAGCGGCGGCAGTGGTATCCGGCAGGCCGTGGCAAAGTCATTGGCCGTACCCAGGGGCATAATTGCCAGTTCCGGCCGTTTGTTTTTTGCAAGCGCTGCCAAACCGTTGATGATCTCGTTGAGCGTGCCGTCACCGCCTGCGGCAACAATGCGCTGTACCCCCTGGTGTGCGGCTTCCCGGACGAGCCGTTCACCGTCACCGTGTTCCCAGGTAACGCGCACCTCAATAGGGATGGATTCCCGGCGGACACTGGTGACCGCCTGACGGACCTCTTCAAGTCCTGCTTTTTTACCATTGAGAATAATTTGTATCATAGGATGGGGCATAAGTAGTGTTTTGATGTGCGTAGGCATATCATTTCAGGTATGCAGTGTCTGCATGTTACGCATGGAATGTATTTATACCATAGTACTGCCGGTTCGGCACCTGTTCCGGTCAATAACGGATTGCCCTGCAAAAACATAATTGTTCTTCCCTTGTATTCTCCGGGTAAAGAAATACTGTATACATATTCTGATTATCAATGTGCGGAGGAGCGACTGTCGATGAAAACAAAATTAAAAAGGCTGGTTGTGCTGCTGGTGCTTGCTGCCGCAGCAGGCGGTGGATATTGGTATTACCAGAACAGAGAGCAGGGGCCGGCAGATCAGCTCCTGCTCTACGGCAATGTGGATATTCGACAGGTGCAGCTGGCCTTTCACAGTACCGGTCGGATTCAGCACATTGATGTGGAGGAAGGAGACACGGTCAAGGCCGGGCAGCTGCTGGCAGCTGTTGATCCTGCCCGTTACCAGTCTGCCCTGCAGCAGCTGCAGGCCGAAGTTGCTGCCCAGCAGCAGGTGGTGGCACGGCTGGAAAGCGGGACACGGCCCCAGGAGATTGCCGAGGCCAAGGCCAAAGTTACGGCAGCAGAGGCCAAACTCCATGAAACAACCGTTACCTTTGAGCGAATGGAGAAGCTGGTAAAAAAACGGGGAGCCTCGCAGCAGCAGGTAGATGACGCCCAGTCAGCCTATCTCTCCGCCCAGGCAAATCTAAATGCTGCCCGGCAAGCCCTTGACCTTGCCGTTCAGGGGCCGCGGGTTGAGGATATGGCCGTGGCCAAGGCCTCATTGCTGGCCAAACAGGCTGGTGTTACCCTGGCCCGCCAGGAACTGGCAGACACCAAGATCTATGCCCCCACGGCAGGTGTTATCCGCGACCGGATTCTCCAGCCCGGTGATATGGCCTTCCCGGCAACCCCGGTGTTGACCTTGGCCCTGACTGATCCGCTCTGGGTTCGGGCCTACGTGCCTGAGTCAGATTTGGGCAAGATTCGGCTGGGCATGGCTGCAGACATTACAACAGATTCCTTTCCCGGCAAGGTCTACAAGGGCTGGATTGGCTATATCTCGCCCACTGCGGAGTTTACCCCCAAGACCGTGGAAACCCCGGCCCTGCGCACCCGCCTTGTCTACCAGGTACGGGTTTTTGCCTGCAACGGGGACAATCAACTCCGGCTCGGCATGCCCGCTTCAGTCTGTCTTGATCTCAGCCAAACCGACAGTCCGGGCAAGGCCGTATGCACCAGGTAGATCATCCGTCTGTATCAGCATCTCCTGTTCTGCAGCTTGAGGAGCTTACACAACTCTTCCAGGTGGGCGGCCGTCAGGTTACAGCTCTTGATCAGGTTTCGTTTACTGTCAAGAGCGGCAAGGTTACCGGCCTGATTGGGCCGGACGGTGCCGGTAAGACCACGTTGATGCGGGTGGTTGCCGGTCTGCTTGTTCCAGACAGCGGCCAGGCCCATGTCCATGGTGTCAATACGACCACAGATTCCATCACTGTGCAGTCAATGCTTGGCTACATGCCCCAGCGCTTCGGTCTCTATGAAGATTTGACTGTGCAGGAAAACCTGGATCTGTATGCCGACCTGCAGGGAGTGCCGGGGCCGGAGCGAAAGGGGCGCTATGACAAGCTGATGGAGATGACCGGCATGGCCCCGTTTACAAAACGTCTGGCCGGACGGCTGTCCGGCGGCATGAAACAGAAACTCGGCCTGGCCTGTACCCTGATCAAACCACCGGCTCTTCTTCTGCTTGATGAACCCACTGTCGGGGTTGACCCGGTGTCGCGGCGTGAGCTCTGGTCCATTGTCTACCATCAGGTGCAGGAGGAGGGTATGACC
>CAZQKF010000395.1:0-2994 GCA_964593645.1 uncultured Desulfobulbus sp. | reverse complement strand
CACAGCAAACCCCTGTTCCAGCAGTAGTCCGGCCGTCACCGTGGAGTCCACCCCGCCGCTCATGGCGACCCCGATGGTATGTGCAGTGCTGGGCTTGATCATAGAGAGATTTTTTCAACAGTTAGAGGCAGTGTACCACGAACAGGCAAAAGGGGTAAATAAAGAAGAGGTGCTGAAGGGAGGAAGAACAGATGAGAAAAATTGTGAAAATCAAAGAGCCCGACGGTAAACCGGTTATCGTTTACCGTACATTTCTAAACTGCTACAGCAGGGTAGAGAGCACATCGCACTGGCGGCAGATCTCCATTTTATCCTTCAGAGTTTTGTCTGCCGTACACTCACACTGGGTTCCGTTAAGAAACCAGCAGAGATGTCCGGCCTGAAACTCCCAGGCAGGACAGTTTTTTTTGCTGTCGCATTTTTTCTGATTCCAGCAGTCCTTGCGTTTGACCGGTTCGTCTTTGCGCTTATTGACCAGGAGGAAATAGACCTGCCGCTCCACATGCAGCGGTACGGTACGCCAGCCCTGTTCGTAGCTCTGCACTGCTTTTAAGGAGACGCCTAACAGTTCAGCCAGAGATTTCTGGGTCTTGCCGAGTTTTTTTCGGGCCAGTGAAAATTCTTCGCGGGTCATGGTATCCCTTCGTATAAGTGAATAAAAACTGGACAACAGGTACCACATAGTGTGTGTTTAAGCAACTTTTTTTCACACAGAATGGAATTTTTCAGGATAGACAGGGGCAGAAACAGATGGGGCAAGAATGTATGCTGTGATAATTTTAAGTCGATGGGGAGCAATTTTTCCAATTATTGATTGTACAACTCTATGGTATTCATTGTCTACCAAGGAGAATACAGTAGCTGATCAGATCAGTCAAGCACAGCTTTGGAGCGAGTCTGTTGATATTGGGCAATGAGGGAAAATGGCGTATCTTGACACTTCTGGAAATTCTTTGTACTCCTTGTAAAGGAAAAGTTCAGGTTCCATAAATTTATGGATGAAAAGGGAACCCGGTGTAAATCCGGGACGGGCCCGCCGCTGTAACCGGGGACGAACGCTGCCGCATGTCACTGTCTGCACATGGAGATGGGAAGACGCAGCGAGTAGAATGATCCGGAAGTCAGAAGACCTGCCTGCAACTCATGTACGGTAAATCCGCACAAACGAGGTGATGTATTCCGGTAGCTCAAATTGTGCCGGGTATATTGCCACGTCACCGACAGTCTCCGTGGACAAGGGACTGGTCAGGAATCTGAGGGTTAAACAAGGGCATCCCCGGATCAATTATTCATTGGTCCGGGGATTTTTGTTTTCAGGACAACGGGTTGACAACGGTTCTCCGGACGGTAACTAAGAAGGAGAAGAGAGATGAAGAAATCCTCCCCTGTACTGCTGCTCTCCATGCTGAGCCTGACAGCAGCGCACACTGTCATGGCAGAAGAACCCGTGCTGATGGATGAAGTTGTGGTCACCGCAAACCGTTCATCTCAGTCAACGCGTGAGGTCAGTGCCAACCTCACGGTTGTTGGCCGTGAAGAGCTGGATCAGTCGACCGCCCGCAGCGTGGGTGATCTGCTTGCGGCAAAGGGCATCGGTCATGTCCAGAAATATCCGGGCAGCCTCACATCCATCGGCATCCGCGGCTTTCGCAGTGATACCCACGGCAATGACCTGCAGGGTCATGTACTGGTGCTGCTGGACGGGCGCCGGGCAGGCACCGGCAATGTTGCCAAACTGCTCACCAAAAACGTGGAACGCATTGAAATCATCCGGGGCCCGGGTGCTGTTCAGTACGGTTCAGCCGGTATCGGCGGGGTGGTCAACATCATTACCCGCCGGGGCACTGACAACTCCCTGTTTGTTGAGGGCGGCGGCGGTTCCTTTGACAGTGCTGACGCAGCCCTTGGCGGTACACTACTGCAAAAGGGTTTTGATTTTGCCGGTTCTGTGGCTTACCAGACAAGCGGAGATTATGATGTCGGCGGCGGTGACCGGTATAATAATACGGCAATCAACGCGGAGACCGGTATCAGTGCCAACCTTGGCTATTCTTTTGGAGGCGGCCAGAGGCTGGGTCTGATCTTTACCCGTTTTGACGTGGACGAGGCGGGTATGCCGGAATATTTTGATGCCGTGGATCTTGACGACACATCCGACATGAGCAATTACTCCGTTGATGCCCGTTACGAGGGCAAGTCCGGCTCGGGTCGATACCAGTGGATGGCCCGCTATTTTTTCGGTAATGATGACAACACCTGGAAATATCCCACCGCCTCCAACCCCAGCGGCTGGGATGACGGTCTGGAAACCTCCAATGAGACCGACCAGCAGGGTGCCCAGGCCCAGCTGACCACCTCCATTGCCTCCACAGTTGTGACCGCAGGCTTTGACTGGCTGGACTATGACGTGACCAACAGCTGGACGCCCGCTCGGACAATGTATTCTAATCCTGCCCTGTTTCTGCTGGCCCGCTCTTCGTTTATCGATGACCGGCTGACCGCAAATATCGGGATGCGCTATGACTGGTACTCGGTAGAGGTGGAAGAGCCCGCAGGCAGGGATGAGGATGAAACCAGGTTTACCCCCAAATTCGGCCTGGCCTGGATGGTTACGGACGCACTCAAGATCAGGGCTCAGTACGGGCAGGGATTCATGATGCCATCGGCCGACCAGCTGGCTGCAGATTATGTCAGCTTTGGCACCAGAACCGTGGGTAATCCCGATCTTGACCCGGAAAAAAGTGCCACCTACGAAGGAGGTCTGGACTTTGGCCATAACGGCTTCTCTGCTTCAGCAACATATTTTTACACTGACTTTGAAGACAAGATCGTCACCACTTACGGCGCGGACGGTTCCCAGACCTGGCAGAATCTGGGCGATGCAACTCTTGCAGGCTTTGAGGCGGAACTCTCCTATGATGTCGGCATGGGGATGGGCTGGTCCTGGGAGGTTCGCCCTTACGTAAATCTGACCCTGCTGACCAAGTATGAAGA
>CAZQKF010000394.1:0-2998 GCA_964593645.1 uncultured Desulfobulbus sp. | reverse complement strand
ATCCATGGTGGGCAGGTTGTTTTTTCCCTCGGTAATCTCCTGGCAGCGGAAGCAGCCGGGAAAGCGCATGGATTGGCCGTCGGGCCGGGTCAGGGTGGCCGGAACTCCGTGCATCCTGCACACCAGCATCCGGTGGCTATACAGGCCGCATAATCCATCATCGGTCAGCAGCGGGCAGTTAATCTGCGGCCGTTTTTTTTCAGCAAGGGCATCGTTACTTAACCTGACATATTCTTTTGCCCGGTCTTTGATGTCCTGCAATGTGTCATCGTCAAGCTGCCTGAGACCTTCCCACAGATAGGCCCATTCACTATAGGTATGATGCTGGAAATAGGAGTCGCAACAGTTATCCGGGCATCCATCGCAGGTCAGCGGCACCTGTTTGGCAGTTTGTTCATACCCCGCCTGCATGTCGTGATAGATCCCGGCAATCTCCCGGGACAGCTCGGCCGGCAACACAATTTCCTGTACTTTATCCGTTCGTAATTCCTTGTTCGACATTCGATATTCTCTGTTAAACCCTTATCCGTTCTGTTTTTTAAAAATCAGTGTATATCCGTGTTCATCCGTGGTTCAGTCTATTGTCTCTCCTCAAAATGCTGCACCTGATACGTCTGCACCGTCAGTTCCCCTGTCTGCCAGCTGTCCTTGGCCAGTCCGGCCTTCAGGCAGAGATGATCCAGGAACATCTCTGCAATCGGCAGCTGCTCCCACACCTGGGGCAGGAATGTGGCTCCGGCCCCGCCCGGAACCTTTACAATAACACCGTCAACCTGGGGGCGCAGCTTTTTCAGCAGATCACTGCCATCCGTGTATGCAAGATTCTGTGGAGGTGTGAGCACGGAAATATCAATCTGCAGCTCTGGAACCTCGTCAGCCGTCACCATGGGAAATCGATGATCATGCAAGGCGGCATTGACGGCATGTCTGCGGACACCATCAATGATAGACTCCACCCCAAGCAGGCTGCCGATGCATCCCCGCAGGTTTCCTCGTTTATTTAAGGTGACAAAGACGCCGCAGTGCCGGTTCAGTTCCGGGTCATCAAGCTCTTCAGGCAGAACCGGCGCTGAAGCCGTCATCCCGAGCTGTTCTTCGATGGTCTGGCGGGCAAGCCTGAGCAGGATTTCTCCCTGTTTTTCAGTCAACATAGTGGTACCTCCTCAGTAGTTATAATCTCTTGGTACATACTGTATTGCACGGACAGGTGATGTCAACGTGAAAGTATGTTTTGGCTATATCCCGCTTTTTGGGTATTGCATAAAAAAAGGCACTGAAGAAAATCTCCAGTGCCTTGCATCCTGTTTCCGGCACCCAGGCCGGATAAAGAAATGACGTAGTTAGAAGCTGTAGCGAAGTCCAAGCATCAGATCGTTGCTGTTCATGCTGAAATCAGCGTCCTGGATGGTGGCATCCTGGGTGCCGAAAAATCGGTACTGGGCATCGATTGCCAGGTTGGCACTGACATTATAGGCAACACCGGCCATGAACTGGTAGGCAAAGACGTCGTCATTGTCGCCAAAGGGCAGGGCAGGAGTATTGAGATCAACTTTTGCCCAGCCGATACCGGCACCGACAAAGGGGCTCCAGGGAGATCCGGTGTCAACATCATAATAGCCGTTGACCATCATGGACTGGGTTTTGAGATCACCCTGGTTAATGTTGCCGATCCTGTTGCTGTAGGACAGGGTATCCAGGTCATTTTTCTGCCAGCCGTATTCGGCCTCTGCCCGGAACGGACCTGCAAAATCATAACCTACGGCAGCAGTGCCTAAGAAACCCGCATCAAGGGTCATCTTGGCGGTGCCTGCATTTTCAGGCATGTTGTCAATGTCGGAATCCATGGCCATGCCAAGCCCGATATTACCCGAGAGATAAACACTGTTGTCTGCGGCCATTGAGGTCATGGGAACGGCAAGAATAGCCAATGCTGCTGTGGTCAGAAAAATTTTTTTCATTTTCTTTGTCTCCTGTGTGCAAAAAAGGTAAAAGTAACTATTATAATTTAAGGCCAGTTTCCTGGTCAACTAGATTAGTAAGCACGTTTATAGTAATGTCAACCCCTCTCTGTTGAGAAAAAGATTCATTAAAGGAGCTGGATATGCGTTGGAAGGGCAGCCGAAGGAGCACAAATGTTGAAGATCGTCGCGGCAGGCGGGTCCCAGGGGGAGCCAAAGGCGGCAGCATAGGTATTTTGGTACTGGCCCTGGCCGGTATGTATTTTTTTGGTATTGACCCGTCGGTCATTCTAAATATTGGTGATGCTGTGCAGGGCAACAAACCTGTCAGCCAGAGCACCGCTCCGTACCAGGCAACTCCGGAGGAGCAGGCCCAGGCAGAGTTTGTTTCCGTGGTGCTGGCAGATACTGAAGATGTCTGGTCCGAGGTGTTCCGGGAACGGGGAAAAACGTACCAGGAACCAACCCTGGTGCTGTTCAGCGGTTCAGTCCGGTCTGCCTGCGGCTATGCCCAGGCAGCCATGGGGCCGTTCTACTGCCCCGGCGACCGCAAGGTCTATATTGATCTTTCATTTTATCAGGATCTGCAGAAGAAGCTGCACTCCCCGGGTGATTTTGCCCGTGCCTACGTGGTTGCCCACGAGATCGGCCATCATGTCCAGAAATTGCTGGGGATCAGTGATCAGGTGGATCAGGCCCGCCGTCAGCTTTCAAAAAAGGATTTTAATAAAGTCTCGGTGCGTCTTGAACTGCAGGCCGACTGTTTTGCCGGGGTCTGGGCTAATCGGGCCGACCGAATGCGCGGTATCCTGGAACCCGGGGACATTGAAGAGGCATTAAACGCGGCATCCAATATTGGTGATGACCGTCTGCAAAAACAGTCCCGTGGGTATGTGACGCCGGATTCCTTTACACACGGCAGTTCCGTCCAGCGTGTCCGCTGGTTTGACCAGGGATACAAACCCGGTGACATAAACAGCTGTAATACCTTTAATGCAAATAATGTGTAATAGAGTTTTTTTGTTGCTGTTGTAGGCACC
>CAZQKF010000393.1:0-2999 GCA_964593645.1 uncultured Desulfobulbus sp. | reverse complement strand
CTTTTTTTACTACCAAGGAGGCGGGCAAGGGAACCGGGCTTGGCCTGGCCATTGTCTACGGTATTGTAAAAAAACATGGCGGATATATAGAAGTTGCCAGCAAACTCGGTGAAGGCACGACCTTTTCCGTGTATCTGCCGGTCTATACTGAGCAGGATGCTGCGGAAACGGAGGCTTGATGATCCGTGTTGCCGTCATAGATGACGAGCCCACTGCCGTAAAATTGATGGGCCGTTTTCTCCAGCAGGAGGGATACGCGGTTCAGATCTTTGGCGAGGGACAGTCGTTTCTGGAGGCTATGGAACAGGATCCCTTTGACATGGTGTTTGTTGACCTGCAGCTCCCCGGTATGAGTGGGATAGAGATCCTTGACCAGATCAAGGGGCTGCACTCCGATACCGAGGTGGTTATTGTTACCGGCCACGGCTCCATTGACAATGCAGTGGAGGCTACAAAAAAGGGCGCCTTTCATTATCTCCCCAAACCCTGCCGCAAGCATGATCTCTGTTTAATGGCCCGGCGGGCTGCTGATAAAATTCGGCTGCGCCGGGAAAACACCCGGCTGCGGGCCAATGCAGGTAATGATACACTCCTGCCCGGGTTCATTGGCAGGAGCAAGCCCATGCTTGCCATTTTCGATACCATCAGCAAGGTGGCCCAGGTCAACTGCAATGTCCTGCTTGAGGCGGAAACAGGAACCGGCAAGCAATTGACGGCCCGGGCAATTCATGATCTCGGCCCCAGGCGGGAGGCTCCCTTTGTCTACTTTAACTGCGGCGGCTTTACCGAGGAACTGATCTGCTCGGAGCTGTTCGGCCATGAAAAAGGGGCCTATACCGATGCCGGCTCGTGTAAGGCAGGGCTCTTTGAGACCGCTGCCGGCGGCACTGTCCTGCTTGATGAAATCGGCGAGATGCCGCTGTCCATGCAGGTGAAACTGCTGCATGTGCTCCAGGAACGGCAGATCCTCAGGGTCGGCGGTACAACCCCCATTGACTTAAATATTCGTATTATCGCCGCTACCAACAGGGATCTCAAGGAGATGATACGGGAAAAGAGATTCCGCGAGGATCTCTATTACCGGCTTAACGTGGTGACCATTCGCCTGCCTAAACTCTTTGAGCGCCAGGAGGACCTGCCCCTGCTCGTTCACCATTTTATCCAGAAGGCTAACAGGGGGTTTGGTAAAAAAATCCAGGGGATTTCCCCGGACGCCCTGGATATTCTCATGCATTATAATTTTCCCGGCAACGTGCGGGAACTGGAAAATATTATCCAGCATGCCTCCGCCCTGACCGAAGGAAAACAACTGACCGTAGCCGACCTGCCGGGCTGGCTGCGCAAGATGCACCTGCACGACGGTTTTACCGAAGACCTTCTGCCCTTGGATGAGATGGAAAAACGCTATATATCTCGGGTGCTGAGCAAAACCGGTCATAATATCAAGGCGGCCGGTAAAATTCTCCAGATTTCTCGTACCACGTTGTGGCGAAGGATTAAAAAGTATAATCTCTCCGATTAAGAGTAGCACTCTTTCTTCTTTGTTTCATATTGAAACCACCTGTTTGGATAGTTATTCATTTTTTTCTTTTATTTCATTTCATTATCGGTATATTGTTCTAGGGTTTCATTTTGAAACGTGAACACCTTTTTACCCACCCTGTCCAGGGTGCAGGTGCTGCGTCTTCCTTTGTTCCCCACCAGGATATCATTTATCCTCTTGAATTTCATGGTTTTAGTCGATCTTAGAAAAAACTGCCGGGCAGGGCTCTGGTTGGCACTCCCATTGCTATAGCAGCTCTGAGGTTTATTGCCCCGTCTGGAGAAAGTACTCTGCAGTCCGGCATGCCTTTTCATGAAAACATGGGAGACTCTTGGTTTAGTCTCTCTGAAGAATAACCAAATTCTGGAGGAGGATGTATGCAAAGGAAAGAAAAAGATGACTGTACCTGACCCCTTTACCACAAATCAGGGAGATGAAAACAGGTCCTGTAAGGGGCCATGAAGATCAACAGCTAAAGAGGATATTTACAATGTTTCATATGTACCTACCCATAGCTGGAAACAGCGTGAACATTTTACTGATACTTGGCCTGGGCGGTTTTGTCGGCCTGCTGTCAGGAATTTTTGGTGTGGGCGGCGGCTTTCTGATGACCCCGCTCCTGATGATGTTTGGTATTCCGCCAACGGTTGCGGCGGCCTCCGACTCCAACCAAATTGTCGGTGCGTCAACTTCGGGCACCCTGGCTCATATGCGCCTGGGTAATGTGGATGTTCCCATGGGCATTATGCTGCTGGTGGGTGGTGTCGTAGGCGGTACCCTGGGTGTCCAGGTTATTAAACTGCTGCGGGCCATGGGCAATGCCGATTTTCTCATAGCCATTACCTACGTCATCATGCTTGGCGGTGTTGGCGGGTATATGTTCTGGGAAAGCCTGCAGGGTCTGAAAAAAGATAAAAACCCGGAAGCTGCCCCGAAAGAAGAACCTGTCAAAGAAGAAGTTGTCAAAAAAAAATCCATGCTGCAGCGGCTGCCCTTCCAGTACAAGTTTGAAAAATCAGGTTGCGAAATTTCCGTTTTGCTGCCCTTGGTTGTCGGTGTTTTTGTTGGTGTTCTTGCCGCAATCATGGGTGTGGGCGGTGGTTTTATTATGGTTCCGGTCATGGTTTACATGTTGCGGATGCCCATGCACGTCGTTGTAGGAACAAGCCTGTTCCAGATTCTGTTTACCTGTATCAACGTTACCGTTATGCAGGCTTGGTCAAACCATACGGTTGACTTTGTACTTGCCGTTCTGCTGCTTGCAGGCTCGACAATCGGTGCCCAGGTCGGTACCGCTGTCAGTAAACGATTAAAGGCCGACCAGTTGAAGATTATGCTCGCCAGCCTTGTACTCGTTGTCTGTGTAAAAATGATGGCAGGCCTCTTGATGACGCCGACCATTTTAGTTGCTCTGAAAGGGGGGCATTAAGATGGAAAGGGAGAATACAACCATGGT
>CAZQKF010000392.1:0-3005 GCA_964593645.1 uncultured Desulfobulbus sp. | reverse complement strand
CAGCATCTGTGTGCAAGGCGCGGAACGATTTTTTCGCACCACGATGTGGGGTTGTACGAGTTTTGTCAGCAATTGTGTAACCAATAATATAAGCACAACATGCGATTTGTCATATAAAATTTATGCACTCTGCCGGGCTAACCTCCCGGATTGACGAATAATGGCAAATTTTTGGGCCAGGCCTCCCTTGACTATAGTATAATAATTGGTTAATTATATGAGGTTAGCGCGAGAGTGGCGGAACTGGTAGACGCACTGGATTTAGGATCCAGCGCACCGAGTGCATGGGGGTTCAACTCCCCCCTCTCGCACCAGTTATTCGCAGTTGGAGTGTTGAGGATACGAGCCGGCATTTTTTGAGAGGATTGATCCTGCCGGGTTAGAATATAAACTGCCTTCAGGCAGGCAACTAGAAAAAGGAACTTGAGTCGATGGATATTGCAGTAGAAAATGTAAGTGATTTGAGCCGGAAGGTAACCATTAGCCTGCCTGCCGACATGGTACGTAAAGCACTTGATAAATCTTATAAAAAGCTGAAAAAGGATGTCAAACTGAAAGGGTTTCGTCGTGGTAAGATCCCGATTGCCGTGCTTGAGAAAAATTTTGGTGAGCAGGTTCAGGGTGAGGTCGGAGAAAAACTGGTACAGGAGACCTACTTTGATGCTGTTGAAAAAGAGGGTCTTGATCCGGTTGTTCATCCTGAAATCCAGGAGGTCAACTTCGGTGACGACGGAACCTTTACCTATGTTGCCATGGTTGATGTTAAGCCGGAAATCGATCTGAAAGGGCATAAAGGCCTGGAGATTGAAAAGCCCATCACCGAGGTGACTGATGCCGAAGTTGATGAAGAAATTGAAAAATTACGCCGCGAACAAGCCGTTCTTCGTTCCGCAGATGACGATCACGGTGTTGTGATGGACGATGTTGTTATTGTTGATTTTCAGGGATTCCATAACGGTAAGGCCATGAAAGAGGTGCACAATGAGGATTATTCCGTTGATGTGGGTGCCAAAAATCTTGGCGAGGAATTTGAGGAGAAACTGCTTGGCATGAAAAAGGGTGAGACCACCCTGTATGAAATCGATTTTCCCGCTGATTACCCTAACCCGATTCTGGGCGGAAAAACCGTTGAATTTAAGGTTGACGTTAAAGATATCAAAGAGCGGATCAAGCCGGAGCTTGATGACGAGTTCGCAAAAGATATTGACGAGGCACATGCAACACTTGCAGACCTGCGGGCAGCGATTATGGCAGACCTTAAAGAGAAAAAAGAGACCGCACTTGAAGGAGATCTTGATGACCGGATCATGCATAAGCTGATTGAGTTAAACCCCTTTGATATCCCGGAACGGTTGGTTGCCTATGAGATTCAGGAGATGATCAAGCAGACAGAGGAAAATCTCAAACGCAGCGGCCTGACTCTTGAATCCGCCGGCATCAAGATGGAAGATCTTGTTGCCCGAAATCGGGAAGTTGCCGAAAAACGGGTTCAGGGTGATTTCCTGCTGAAAAAGGTTGCCGAAGTTGAGGAAATCAAATTGGCAGATGAAGACATTGAACGCGGATACCAGCGTATTGCCGGTGAGTACAATATGACTGTTGCCGAGGTCAAAGGCTATTTCAAACGTCGGGAAGAGGTGCTTCCTTTTCTCAATGAGCTGTTGAATGAAAAAATTCTTAAATTTCTCCGTGACGAGGCAAATATTACCGAAGTTGCAGCTGTTGCAGAGGAAAAGGAATAAGTTATTTATTTTCGCTCTTCCGGGCAGGAAGCTATCCTGCCCGGCTCGAGCTTGAGGAGCTGATCCATGAATTTAGTACCCATGGTAGTCGAACAGAGTCCCCGGGGTGAGCGGGCCTTTGATATATATTCGCGGTTGTTGAGAGAACGCATTATTTTTCTTGGCACCCCGGTAAATGATGATGTTGCCAGTGTCATTATTGCCCAGCTGTTGTTTCTGGAAGCGGATGATCCGGACAAGGATATTACCTTTTACATAAATTCACCCGGCGGAGCAGTCACAGCCGGCTTGGCCATCTATGATACCATGCAGTATATTCGCTGTGATGTGGCCACCCTCTGCATGGGCCAGGCCGCTTCCATGGGGGCATTTTTGCTGGCAGCCGGTGCCAAGGGCAAGCGTTTTTCCCTGCCCAACTCACGAATCATGATTCATCAGCCCATGGGCGGTTTTCAGGGCCAGGCAACGGACATTGACATCCATGCCAAAGAGATTTTGCGTATGCGCAGCGATCTCAATAAACTCCTGGCCAAGCATACCGGCAAAACAGTGAAAAAGATTCAGAATGACACTGAGCGGGATAACTTTATGAGTGCTGTTGAGGCCAAAAAATATGGCCTGATCGACAAGGTGCTGGATCAGCGCCATGATCCTGTGGAGGAGAAGTAAACATGAGTGATGATTTTCAAGATGATCAGCTTATTTCCTGTACATGCTCATTCTGCGGCAAAAATCAGGATGAGGTCAGCAAGCTGATTGCCGGCCCTAACGTATATATCTGCGATGAATGTGTTGATCTCTGCAATGAGATTGTCGTTGATTCTGCGGCTGATCCGGATGCGGCAGCTCCGTCTCCAGGCATTTTAAAGCCCAAGGAGATTAATGATCATCTTAATGAGTATGTTATCGGTCAGGACTTTGCCAAACGGGTGTTGTCGGTGGCCGTGCATAATCACTATAAGCGTATTGAATCGCAGAATTCCGGCTTCAATGATGATGTTGAGCTGCAGAAATCAAATATTATTCTGATAGGCCCGACCGGTAGCGGTAAAACCCTGCTGGCCCAGACCCTGGCCCGAGTGCTGAATGTCCCCTTTACGATTGCCGACGCTACCACCCTTACCGAAGCAGGCTATGTGGGCGATGATGTCGAAAATATCCTGGTCGCCTTACTGCAGGCGGCTGATGATGATATCGAGCGGGCAGAACGCGGTATTATATATATAGATGAGATCGATAAAATTGCCCGGAAATCTGATTCTG
>CAZQKF010000391.1:0-3008 GCA_964593645.1 uncultured Desulfobulbus sp. | reverse complement strand
AGTCCGCCGTGTTCCCAGTAGCGGCTATCCTCGGATGCAACAAAGGCCTGGGGCAGAAGTGTAGGCATTTCATGGTATTTGAGAACAATTCGGTACTGCTCAAAGATGGCATCAATGGTTCTGCCGTGACGGTCAAGAACCATTGTCGCCACCAGGGGCCGGTAATCATCCACAGAGCGGATATCAGGTATCTTGAGCGACAGAAACCAGGCCAGACCGGTGCCTAAGGTCAGGGTCACTGTACCGCAGACGATCAACAAAAACACGATGATCGGGGTGTGGTTCAACAATCTGCCGCGCATGGGAGCTTTTCGTTTTGTTCGTTTTCTTTTGGGTGCTGCCACAGCAGAGCGTTGTCAGGGGTTTGTCTGGGAATAAACACCTGTATCCTACAACAGTCGCGGAAAAAGACAAACCGGTAAATGGTCGATGTCATCAAGCTTTTTCACCCCTTTGGTAGACAAGAGCCCGGAGAAGAATTACAATTAGTTATGTATTGATCGTTTTGCTCCTTCTCCTCACTTTTTTTACCTGTACGAACCTTATGTCGCAAATCCGTATTCTCTCTGAACATCTAGCCAACCAGATCGCTGCCGGTGAAGTGGTGGAGCGTCCTGCCTCAGTGGTCAAGGAACTGCTGGAAAATTCGCTGGATTCCGGGGCCGACCGAGTGGATATTCAGATCGAGGGGGGGGGCACCAGACTGATTAGGGTGGTGGATAACGGGGCCGGCATGGATGGGGATGACGTGCTGCTCTCCCTCGAGCGGCATGCCACCTCAAAGCTCATTGATGAGAGTCAACTGGCAGCCATTGCCACCTTGGGATTCCGGGGTGAAGCCCTGCCCAGTATTGGTTCCGTTTCCCGGATGACGATTCTCTCCCGAACCCGGGATGCTGCCACCGGAACCCGGGCCGATATCCGGTACGGTACCCTGCACGGAGTACATGAAGACGGCTGTGCCCGGGGCACGATTGTCGAGGTGCGTAGCCTGTTTGGTAACCTGCCTGCCCGTAAAAAATTTCTTAAAACCAAACGCACCGAGCTTGCCCATATTGACGAGGTTGTCCGCAGTCAGTCACTGGCCCATCCGCAGGTCTCCTTTTCCCTGCAGGTGGACGGGCGTAAGAGCTTTGAATTTTCGGCAGCAGATCTTGAGCATCGGGTACGGGACGTCTTTCGTTATACTGAAGCCCTGCTGCCGGTGCAGAATGCTGCAGAGGGTGAAGACGATCTGCAGGTGAACGGCTACCTGCTGCTGCCGGATGTCGCCCCGTCATCGCGGCTGCGTATCCTGGTCAACTCCCGGCCAGTGCAGGATCGGATGATTCGGCACGCAGTCATGGAGGGATTGCAGGGCTTTCTCATGAAGGGGTATCAGCCTGCAGGTGCACTGCTGCTGGAACTCTCGCCCGAGCTTGTTGATGTCAATGTTCATCCGGCCAAGCGGGAGATCCGGTTTCGCAATGGCCAGGCCGTGCACCGTTTTCTGGTAGGTGCCGTTGCCCGGGCAATTCAGCAGTATCAGGATCAGGTTCGTTCAGATCTGTTTGCCGTACCGGAACGCGAGGAACCGGCTGGAGTTAGAGAAAACAGGGGCGATCCCGTGCACGATTATATCCCGGAACTGCAGATGCATCAGCAGACCATTGGTGCCAAATCAGTGGATTCTCGGCCGGTACCCCGAACTATGGAACCGGCGGCCGAGGTTTTTTCCATCCCGGCTCCGATTTCATCTGCGCCGATCAGGGTGACTGATCCAGTATCAGTCCCGTCGTCACAACAACCTGAATTTGGCGGCTTAACTCTGATCGGCCAGTTTCAGCAGCTGTATCTGCTTTGCGAGCGTGACGGTCAACTGGTGGTCATTGATCAGCATGCCGCCCACGAACGTATTCTCTACCAGCGGCTGCGCCGTGGCTTTGAACAGCAGGATATTCCCGGCCAGACCCTGATGTTTCCGGTCACCATTGAGCTTGGCCCTGACCATGCCGAGGCCATGGAAAAAGAAGCTGAGTCCATAGCAGCCCTGGGACTTGAAGTCGCATATTTTGGAGATACCACCTGGGTGATCAAGGCGGTTCCGGCACTGGTCAGTCGGCTGTCACCGCAGGATATACTGACTGACATCCTGGACGGGCTGCGTAACAGGTCGTCAACCGGGTTGTCCGAAGTGGTACCGGAGTACATTGATAATCTGCTGGCCTCCATGGCCTGCAAGGCGGCAATCAAGTCCGGTAATCGACTGCAGCCCAAAGAAATGCTTGAACTCCTGCAGCAGATGGAGAACAGTGAGGTATTCTCTCACTGTCCCCACGGCAGGCCGGTCATCAAGACGTTTTCCCGGCAGGAGATTGAAAAATGGTTTCACCGCACCTGAAGGACTGAGCTGTTGCGCAGGCAAACGGCGTGTTCGCTTTCCTGCGCAACATCTTAATCTTTGCTCCAGGAGGAAACCATGTCCACCTACACCATTCATCCTATTGTCATGGGCAGCAAGGTCTTTGACAAGGGAATGATGACCTACCAGTTTGACTACGGCACTCCGTACACCATCCCCATCTACTGCTGGTATATTGAAGGCGGTGATAAAAAAATCCTGATCGATACCGGTGAGATGCACCCGGTGATTTCCGACGACCGGGAACAGGCAATCGGCGGCAGGATATACACCTTTGAGGAGGGACTTGCCAGGTACGGCCTCAAGGGCGAGGATATCGACATAGTCATCCATACCCATCTCCATTCCGATCACTGTGAAAACGATTACAAATGTGCCAATGCCCGGTTTTATATCCATGAAAAGGAACTGGCCACGATCTCCAATCCCCACCCCCTGGATTACCGCTACGTGGAGGATTTTATCTTTGAGATCCGAGAGGCGGATCAGATAGAGGTGGTTAAGCAAGACCAGGAGATTCTGCCCGGTATCTCAGTCATGCACACCCCGGCACATACTCCCGGCGGCATGACCGTGTTTATTGATACGGCCAAGGGAAAAACCGCCA
>CAZQKF010000390.1:0-3026 GCA_964593645.1 uncultured Desulfobulbus sp. | reverse complement strand
TAGGCAGGCAGGGTGAGCTTGCTGATGGCAATGCGCACCGATGAAATGGTGTAGGTGCTGGTGCTTTTCAGCAGGGCATTGAGCAACCCCACCTGTTCGGCCGAGAGATCACGGTTGACAAACTGGTTGACAATATCCAGGTTCGCGCCCCGGGCCAGCAGCCAGGCAGCAGCCTCAAGATCTGTTGGAGTCGTGGTGGAGTGGAGAAACGAGCCGGTATCTTCAAAAATACCCAGGGCCATGAGCGTGGCCTCGTCCGGAGAAAGTTTTATTTGCTGCTCTTTAAAGAGCTCGACAAACACGGTTGCCGTAGAACCCACGTTTTCAATATGCTCAAGGCTGCCCTGTATATCACCGGGTGCGTCCGGGTGGTGATCATAGAGATGGACTTCAATGCCGGGGTTGGCAAGACATTCCTGCAGCCGGTCAATTCGGCCCGGTTGTCGGGTGTCAACCACAATGAGGCGGGTAACGGTTGCCGGATCAATATGCTTTATCTTAGTAAAATCATAGAGATTGCGGATTTCCTGGGACAGAAAATCGCGCAGGCGCCGCTCTTGGGAACCGGCAAAGACCAGGTGGGCCTGAGGATACAGTTTTTTAGCTGCCACCATGGAGGCAAGCCCGTCAAAATCCGCATTAATGTGGGTGGTAATAACGTCCATGAAGTTACTATACCCGAGATGGGGGTATTGGTACAATCAGTAAGTAATCGCAAAAAAACCTATTCAACCCGATGTGTTATTCCCGGTGCTCTCCTGTGCTCCCGGCAATGGCAAGAGAAAAACCTTGACTTGTGGGTACTTGTCTTTGAATAATGAAAAGATATTATTATCTGTAAGGAGAAAACCATGCGACTTGCTGCACTATTTTGTATCTTCCTCGGACTCCCCTGCATCGCTTCTGCGGCTCCCCGGTTGCTGTTTGATCAGGGGCACCGGCAGGCATTTGTTATCGAAAAAGAGGGCCCACTCGATTTAAGCCGGCTGTCCGAACTGTTTCTGCAGCAGGGCTGGGATGTAGAGAAAACCACCGCGCACCTGACCGGCCAGGCTCTGGCGGGTGTTGATGCCCTGATTATCTCCGGCGCTTTCAGTCCCCTGAGCCGGGCCGAAATCGAAGCAGTGTTGAATTTTCTGCAACGGGGCGGCAAATTGGCGGTAATGATCCACATCGGTCAGCCACTGTTGCCGTTGCTGCATGAACTGGGAGTCGATGTCGCTAATCGGGTGATCAACGAAAACCAGCAGCAGCCGGACGGCAAGACCATCAACTTCATGGTTCGCAATTTCAAGCCTCATCCTTTGACGGAAAACCTGCAGTCCTTTGCCATCTACGGCGGCTGGCCGTTGCAGGTTTTTGCCCAAGAGGGTAAATTCCTGGCCGGCACCAGTCCCCATGCCTGGGTCGATATGAACCAGGATCGCAAGCTTTCGAAAGGGGATCTGATTAACCGTTTCAATGTTCTGGTCTCCGGAACCTATGGCCGTGGCGGCTTTGCCGTATTTGCCGATGATGCGATTTTCCAGAACCGTTTTTTGCAGAACGGTAATAAACAATTGGCGGATAACCTGGGCAACTGGCTACGCGCGACCGCGCAGACCGCAATAGAAATTTGATCGACACTTGTCCCCCGACCATCAATTGGTCATCCATCTCATCAGTTGTAACAGGGTGGAAGGGATCGGAATAAAATACACTGATCGAACCGCAGCGTTTGCCTTGAGATAATATCAAATCAACCGTTGGTTTTTTTATTTTTGAAACTGGAGAGCGCATAACGTATGTTTGCTCACAAACATTGAATAAATGTCTGCGGAATGGAAGGGCTGGGCCTCGTACCGCGCCTTCTTGGTCTCTTGTTGGTACTGTCGAAAATAAAAGTTAAAAGTCGACTTGACCCCTTGTGCTATCGGAATCAATGAGGCCGGGAATGCAGTTATATATGTCCCCGTATTCTCTGGGAGTGAGGCCATGGGGATTTTCCAGCGTATCATCATGAACACCAAAGGAGATATAAATGAAAAGAAATAACGCACCCTGTTATCGTGGTTTGCTGTTTAAAGGCACAGCCTTTCTTTTATTCTTAACCTGCCTGCAGGCCCCCAGTACATTTGCGGACAGCATTGGCAATGCATGCGTAAAAGGTGATCCCATGATTAAAATCACCAGCCTGCCGTTTAAGGGTGATTTAAAAAAAATCATGGCAGATATAAGCAGGGATGTTTCAAAAGGCACTGGCCTTCCTGAAACATTTATAACGTATTATTGGCAGACCTTTGCTGAAATTTACTGTCCGGGCTGCGAGGGCGTTGGCCTTAAAAGCATTATATTTGTTGATTTATATACTCCCGCGTTTATGACCGTGGATGAGAGAAAAAGCGTTATGACAAACCTTGCCCTGGCTCTTGAAAAATATACCCCTTATACCCGCAAAGAGGTCTTTATCCATACCCATATTGCTGAAAAAGATCAGCTTTATATAATGGGAGATGTGGTGACTAACTGGAAACAGGTGGGAGGGCCGGATGACGGAACAGATAAAGAATAAAGATCAGGGCCATTCCCTTACGGAATTTCTTTTTAAAGATCCTGCCTTTGCCTTTCAGGCATTATGGCGTTTTGGAGTCATTGCAACAGGCGGTGGTGATCTGGGAGAAAGCCTTACTGCAGTGAGTAATATCAGGGATCGCAATCGTGATGACTGGTATGAATCATGGTTTTCCATGGCAGAATATGTGGAAAATCAGGCCCGGGATTTTTTAAATATAGGTCACAATATCAGCGCGCAAGAGGCATTTTTTCGGGCTACAAATTATTATCGAGCGGCTGAAATCTATCTTGACCCCTCTGATCTGCGAGTGAATAAGACCTGGCAAAAGGGCCGTAATACTTTTCTTAAAGCGGCTGATTTATCCAGAGGGCACATTCAATTTGTTCAGATTCCCTTTGAAAATACCTTCCTGCCCGCCTATTGGTGTCGCGTTGACAAGTTCAGCAGAAAACAGCCTTTATTAATCATTCAG
>CAZQKF010000389.1:0-3029 GCA_964593645.1 uncultured Desulfobulbus sp. | reverse complement strand
AGGGGATCGGTGGTCGGATTTGAAATGCGGATCAGCCGCCGGGGCAACGTCCATTCTGGTACTTACCGGCTATGGCCGGGGTGATCAGCTCTACATTGGGCCGCAGCAGCACCTCCAGCCGACCTTTGTTGCCGAGGATCTCAATGAGGCTGTTGACTGGATCCTGCAGCAGGCACCCTGAAGCTGCTATTTTTTCTCTAAAACCTCCTGCAGAGAAATTCCCACCTCTTGTTCCGCTTTGCGGATCTCTTTTCGCTTAAACAGGCCCATGCGAAGCAGCTTATTGACTGTGAAGTTTAAAAACAGCCATTTGCTGCGGGAGGTTTTGCCCTGGCGAATGAGTTCGGAAAAGCCGCCGATATATGGGTTGTAGCCGTTCTTCCGGAGATCAACCTGGATCATCATCCAGTTGAAATAGCAGTTTGTCTTAAAGACACTTGATTTTCCCTTGGGAATTAAGCCCAGCTCGGCAATCTTACCGGTTATATACTCCTCGTCATAGTCCAGCACGTGAAAGGGAAAGAGAAAGCGTGGGAATTTTTTCACCTCAGGATAATCGGCTGGATCCCAATAAATTTTCAGCTCTTCTTCATTAAGAAAATCAGCTACCGGCATCTCTTCCGGCAGCCAGCGATCGTTTTTTATCCGATGCTGATCAATTTCAAAAAAATGATACTCGATCTGGTCAGGTGAAAAGCCCATGTGGATATGGGGGATTTTCATTTCTACGGCTGTGCGCATCAGGGCGGCCTGCAGCACCAGGTAGCAGGCACGGCAGGTGGTCTTTACACAGCCCGAAGCATGAGGATTGCGCAGGCCGTGGGCATAGATTTTATTGATAATAGTGTCGTCTGGTTTAAAGGTGAGCAGGTCGATATGCAGCGCTTCCACTGTCCGGTCGATATTTTCCTTGGCAAGGGGCGGCAGGATTTTTTTGTCTACAAAAAAGGCAAGGCAGTTCATCTTGTATTTATGACTGAGCAGCCAGAGAAGGTAGGTGCTGTCCTTGCCGCCGCTGATGGGGACAAGGCAGTCATAGCAGCGCCCTGTGCCGCGCAGATCTGCAAGATCCTGTTCAAGTTCTGTTTTTAATTCCAGGGATCGATTCATCAGCTCAACTACCTCGGGATTATTGCTGACCCCGAAACTTTTTTCATTGCGGCAGAAACTGCAGAGTCCCTGGTCGTTAATATCGGCTTCCGGAAAATTTTCCGGTAAAATACACCGTTTACATCGTTTCATTTGGAGAAGTCCTTGTTGCCTGGGAGTAGAGAAGCAAGTAAGATTAATCTGATAAATTTGTTGTGCCGCAGGCATGTATGGCGATTGATCATTGCCGGCAGCAAGACAAAGTAAAGAATTGTAAACCGGGCAGGGGGATATGGAAAGAGAAATAACAGGTTCTGAACGGGCAGTCTGGAAACGTGGCGTTATTTCTCTGAACCTGGTCTTTGCCGCCCATCTTAATCCAGGTATCCTGACGGCAGAGGAGCTTTCCATTGCCTGGCAGATCCTGCAGCACAAACATCCACTCCTGAATGTCCATCTGGAGCAGCCACGGAAGGACGTATTTTTTGTTACAGAAAATACCGGCACCGTACCAGTCCGGTGGATAGCCGATGCTGAAGATGGACAATGGCGGCGCGAGGCACTGGCAGAGCTTGAGCAGCCCTTTGACGACTTGAGTACTTCTCCTCTGGCACGCTGTGTACTGGTGCATTCCCGCGAAGAAACAACCCTGATTTTGACAGCGCATCACTGTATCTGTGACGGCATTTCCATGATTTTTCTTGTTCGCGATATATTGAACTGTTTGTCCGGGCATGCGGAAAGAGTTGCTGAATCATCACCTGAGTATATCTGTGATCATATGCTGCCGCCGGATTTGACCCTGCCCTGGTGGCAGCGGGCTGCTGTTGGTGCGGCTAACGGTATTTTTCGTCGTCTTGCTTTCCAAACAAAATTTGCTTTGGTTTCCATGCAGGAAAACAGGCTGCTGGCCTGGAATATCAGCAGGCAGCAGACTGCAGATCTTCTGGCTGCCTGCAAACGGAACCGGGTAACTGTCCATGCAGCAATTGCTGCACTGTTTCAATGTGCCCAAGCTGAAGTACAGGGGCAGGACAATCCAATCTATAACAAAATCTATACACCGGTCAGCCTCAGGCATATACTCCAGCCGTTGCCTGGTGAGAATTTCGGCCTTTTTGCCGCAGAATCCTATCTTTCCCATCGGTATGACCTGGAAAAAAAATTGTGGAAAAATGCACAATCCCTGCAGGATGCTGTTGCAAAGAGTGTAACTTCGCAAAAAATCCTGCCGCTGATCAGAGTTGCAAACATGCTTTACCCGCCTCTTCTTGATCGTCTTGTTGTTGGAATGTACAAAAAACAGCGGCTGGAATTTGGTTACTGTATCTCAAATCTCGGTAATTTTTCTTTTTCCGGTCGTTTTGGTAATATTCAACTTTCCGGGATCAGTGCCCCTGTTTACTATGTGCAGCGGGCGGAAAAAACTTTAAGTATTGTTACTGTGGGTGGTACAATGTTTTTTTCTCTTATGTATCGCCCAGGCATCCTCCTGCCCGAGACGGCAGAAGCCGTGCAACGCACTGCCATGGATCTTTTGCAACAATACACGGCAGATGAACACGTTGAACTGACAGATTGACGAACATGACGACATTGCAGGAAATAAAACAGGATTTTGACCGGGTGTCCATTGCCGGTCCGGAAGACAATAAGGACATTCTCCGTTTTTTTGCCTCAATCGGCATGGACACTGATGCGCTGCAGCTGCGCTATGAGCGCTCCCCTGATTTTTTTGCACTCATCCGTGAACAGGGTGAGCCTTCGGTTGTCCACCTCTATCACAATGACGATGGAACCATTGGAGGGATGACAACACTGTCCACCCGGTACAGCCTGGTCAACGGCAAAAAGGCAGCAATCCTGTATGCGGGCGACTTGCGGGTCTCCCCAAAGATAAGCCGGAGAACCAGGGTGCAGTGGCGGCGTCATTATGCCCA
>CAZQKF010000388.1:0-3031 GCA_964593645.1 uncultured Desulfobulbus sp. | reverse complement strand
TAAACCTGATCCCAAAGACGGCCTGGATGTACTGGCCAGGGTGGGCGGATTTGAGATCGGCGGCATTGCCGGGCTGATCATCGGAGCTGCCGCCAACCGCAAGCCCGTGGTTGTGGACGGCTTTATCTCCACGGCCGGGGCCATGATTGCCTGCAGCCTGGAGCCCTTTGTCCGCGATTATATCATCTGTGCCCATCGCAGCATGGAGCAGGGACATGTGGCCATGCAGGAAAAAATCGGCTGTCGGCCGCTGCTTGATCTCAACCTGCGCTTGGGCGAGGGAACCGGCGGGGCTTTGGCCATGAACCTGGTTGAGGCTGCGGTTGCCATTCTCACCGAAGTGGCCACCTTTGAAGATGCCGGAGTAACCGGTACTCCTGATTCGTGAGCACCTGGCCTGGCCGGTTTGCCGCTGCATTTCGCTTTCTCACCATTATTCCTCTGCCCGGCAGGCTGGGCACAACAGAAGAGGAACTGGCAGGCGCAACCCCTTTTTTCCCTTTAGTGGGTCTGTTGCTGGGCGCCGTAGCTCTGGCCATTGTCTGGCTGCTGCAGATGCTCTTCCCGCCTTTTGTCACAGCAGTACTGGCAACCCTTGTCCTGTTGGCCTTTTCCGGCGGCCTGCATCTGGACGGTCTGGCCGACACGGCAGACGGATTTTTCAGCTCACGTCCCAAAGAGAAAATTCTTGTCATCATGCGTGACTCCGCAATCGGGGCCATGGGTGTTATCGCCCTTGTGGTGCTGCTTCTCCTGAAAATAACGGCTCTTGCCTCTTTGTCCACGTCTTTACTGCCGGCAGTTTTTCTTATGCCCTTAGCCGGGCGAACTGCAATCCTGCTGATGATGGCCTTATTGCCCTATGCCCGCTCCCGTGGCGGACTGGCCACTTTGTTTTACAGCCGCAGATCAAAAATAGTTGGAGCATGGTCGCTTGTTTTTTTTGCCGCAATCTCCATGCTGACCACAGGTGTTTTGGGCCTGGCAACCGTGTTTGGAGTTACCCTTCTGGTTCTCTTGTTTGGCTGGTTCTGCCGGGCAAAGATCGATGGCGCCACCGGAGATACCCTGGGCGCGTCTTGTGAAATGGCTGAAACCGTGGTCGCCCTGGTCTTTGCTGCCGCTGCTGGAGGTCTGACATGACAGGACACGGCGGTAATATCCGGCAGCTGGCAGCACAGATCGGCTGCAGGCCTGACGAAATTCTCGACTTCAGTGCCAATATCAATCCCCTGGGGCCGCCGGAATATATCTGGAATGTCCTGGCCCGGGCCATGCCGGATATTATCCACTATCCCGATCCTGCCGCCGATGCACTAGTGCTGGCCATAGCGAAAAGTTATGATCTGGAGTCTAACAGTATCGTTGTCGGCAACGGCACATCGGAACTGCTCTTTGCCGCTGTCAGGGCATTTAAGGTTGACCGTGCTGTCATCCCTGGTCCCTCCTATATAGATTATCAGCAGGCATGCGTACAGGCTGAAGTTGCCGTGTACCCGATGCCGCTTCGGGCAGAGGATGATTTTCAACTTGATCTCAAAGAGTTGGCAACGGATCTACAGCCCGGCGACCTGGTTATTCTCGGCCAGCCCAACAACCCGACCGGTGCAATGGTTGACCGGCAGCATTTGCCGGTTTTGGCAGATAAACATCCTGATGTCCTGTTTCTGATTGATGAGGCGTTTGCGGGATTTGTTCCTGACTACACCACTCTTGCCGGGGGCCGGGAGAATATCATTGTCCTCTGTTCCCTGACCAAGCTCTTTGCCGTACCCGGCCTGCGCCTTGGCTTCCTGGCAGCATCTGCGGAAAATTGCCGGAAGATCGACCGGCAGCTTGCTCCCTGGTCGGTCAACTCTCTGGCCCAGGCAGCAGGTGCGGTTATGGTGAATGATCAGGAGTTTATTCAAGCCAGCCGCGAACTTGTACTCCGCAATCGTCAGCAACTTGCTGATACGTTAAGAAAAATTTTGTCTCTGCGTGTGTTTCCCGCAGCGGCCAATTTTCTCCTCCTGCGGTTGGAAACAGATATGAGCGCAGCTGATCTTGCCGCTGAACTGCTCTTTACATATCATATTGCCGTTCGGGTCTGTGCCAATTACGAAGGTTTGGATGACCGGTATTTCCGAATCGCCGTTCGCGGGCGCAAAGATAATGAGCAGTTAATTATTGCCCTGCAGACCATTCTACAACCTGATGTACCGCGTTCCTATAAGCGAAATACCAAAAAACCTGCTTTGATGCTGCTTGGTACCGGCTCCGATGTGGGCAAAAGTGTGCTGGTTGCCGGGCTCTGTCGGGTGCTGCTCCAGGACGGTGTCCGGGTGGCGCCGTTCAAGGCGCAGAACATGTCGCTCAACTCCTATGTCACTCGCGACGGCGGTGAGATGGGCCGGGCCCAGGTGGTCCAGGCCCAGGCCTGCAGGCTTGATCCGGACGTGCGCATGAACCCTGTGCTGCTCAAACCCTCATCCGACGTGGGCAGCCAGATTATTGTCCATGGCAAGCCCGTCGGCAATATGAAGGTGATTGATTATGTGCGCTATAAGGAAACAGTCTGGCAGGAGGTCTGTGCGTCCTATGACGCGCTGGCCGCAGATTTTGACTGCATCATCCTTGAGGGCGCGGGCAGTCCCGGCGAGGTCAACCTGAAATCCCATGATATCGTCAATATGCGCATGGCCCAATATGCCGATGCCCCGGCATTGCTGGTGGGTGATATTGACCGGGGCGGTGTCTATGCCTCCTTTATCGGCCATGTCGAGGTGATGCAGCCCTGGGAACGTGATCTGCTGGCAGGCTTTCTTGTCAATCGCTTCCGGGGCGATGCCTCGCTGCTGGCCGATGCGCATGATTTTCTGACAGAGCGTACCGGCAAACAGGTGTTAGGCGTTGTACCGTATCTGCACAACCTCGGTCTGCCCCAGGAGGATTCGGTCAGCTTCAAGGCCGGGCTTTTTGACAGCCGCAGGCCGGAAGGCGATCATGTTGACATTGTCTTAATCGACCTGCCCCATATCTCTAACTTTAC
>CAZQKF010000387.1:0-3053 GCA_964593645.1 uncultured Desulfobulbus sp. | reverse complement strand
TTCCTACGAAAGAAAATGCAGGATTATAGGCCGCGAATGTCTTCTGATGGTCATTTTTTTGTTCTATTATAACGTAATAATTTAATGAACGATATTGAAACTGTTTTTTAATCTTCCGTTTCCCAGGGGCAAGAATGTCCAACGATAGCCAGGAATTTCTTACTCGCTGTCTCTTGTTTGATATTGAAACAAATGAGAACGGTGAGATCTATGCCCTGGGTGCATTTTTCAACGGGAAAAAGTTCAATACCCCGCAAGGACGGAAAGTCGACAAAGAGCAACTTGCCCGGTTTGACAACTTCGGCAGCAGTGCGGAGTTTGTCCTCGGCCATAATATCCTCTCCCACGATATCCCCTGCCTGCGTGAAAAGGATCCAACACTTGAAATTCTACAGAAACCGGTGGTCGACACCCTGTATCTCTCTCCCCTTGCCTTTCCGGAAAATCCCTACCATCGACTGGTAAAAAATTATCAGATTGTCAGGGACAGCATAAACAAACCGGCTGAAGATGCCGTACTGGCCGGTAAGGTCTTCACTGAACAATGGGACGCTTTTTCACAGTTGCTGGCCGGCGGCTCGGATGCCCCATTGATCTACCGGGGATTCTTCAACAAAGATGAAAAGTTTGCAGGTACATCTGCTGCCCTTGGAGCAATGGGTGTGCCTCTCCTGGAGGATGACGATCTCTATGAGGCCTTTTCCTGGCGTATTCAGGAAGATGTCTGCAGAGAGGCTCTGGAAAGACTTGTAGAGCAGCTGGTTGATAAGCGTTTAGAACACCCACCGCTGGCCTATGTCACCGCCTGGTTAAGTGTTTCCGGCGGCAATTCGGTCCTGCCGCCATGGGTTCGCCACCATTTTCCGGTGGTAGCCGGCCTTCTTCATCAGCTGCGTGAAAAGCCCTGCAGCAACCCCGGCTGCACCTATTGCCAAACAAATCATAATCCACGCGTTTTTCTGCAAAATTATTTTGGGTTTGAGGACTTTCGGCCCCTGCCTGCAGCCGATGACGGCAGAAGTCTGCAGGAAGCAATTGTGACAGCCGCTGCCCGTAATTCCTCTCTCTTTGCCACCTTACCCACCGGAGGAGGGAAAACGCTCTGCTACCTGCTTCCCGCCCTGATGCGTTATCGTCGGCGCAACACCTTGACCATCGTTATTTCTCCTTTGCAGGCCCTGATGAAAGATCAGGTGGAAAATTTTGCCAGACAGACGGGAACTACTCTTGCGGCGGCCATTAACGGCATGCTGTCCATGCCCGAAAGAGGCGAGGTGATGGACGGTGTAAGGCTGGGGGATGTGGGCATTTTATATGTCTCACCGGAACAGTTGCGTAACCGTTCTTTTGTCCAGACCATCAGTCAGCGGGAGATTGGTGTATGGGTCTTTGATGAGGCGCATTGCCTGTCCAAATGGGGGCATGATTTCCGCCCGGATTACCTTTATTCCATTCGTTTCATCCGGGAATTCGCCCAAAAGGAAAAAAGCAAAATTCCTCCGGTCCAGTGTTTCACGGCAACGGCCAAGAAAGACGTGCAGTCCGAGATCCTCGATATTATCGGCCGTGAACTCGGACTGCGGGTCCTTACATTTGCAGGCGGCCATGAGCGGGACAATTTGCATTACGAAGTATGGCCGGTGAACAGTTATGAAAAAAATCAGACGATTCTGGCTCTGCTCAAAACCCGCTTCAACGATTCGGGCAGTGTGGTTATTTATTGCGCGACTCGCAAAAATACCGAGAATCTGGCTGAGTTTCTGGCAAACGAAGGCTACAGGGTGGAGGCCTTTCATGCCGGCCTGGATCCTTTTGTAAAAAACCGTATTCAGAACGATTTTATCGGCGGAGAGGTTCCGGTCATCTGCGCCACCAATGCCTTTGGCATGGGCATTGACAAGGATGATGTGCGACTGGTTATCCATGCCGACATCCCGGGTTCCCTTGAGAATTATCTTCAGGAGGCCGGACGTGCCGGGCGGGATCGCGATGAAGCCGAGTGTATTCTGATTTTCACTGAGCAGGATGTTGAAGGGCAGTTTCGTATGAGCAGCAACTCGCGCTTGACCCGGCGGGAGATCGCCCAGATCCTGCGCGGCCTGCGCTTCTCTGCAAAAAAAGACGGCAAAGTGGTGCTGACTTCCGGAGAAATTCTCAGGTTGGGTGTGGTTGACATCAATGAGGATGCATTTGGCCGGGACAGGGATACCCGGGTCAAGACGGCGGTTTCATGGCTGGAAAGGAGCGGTTTCCTGCACCGAAACGAGAACGATACCCGGGTCTTTCAGGGACAACCGCTTGTGCGTAACCTGGAAGAGGCAGAGGAGAAGATAGAGAAACTTGGTCTCTCAGGGAGACAGCGGAAACGGTGGCTTGCCATCCTTGCCGCCCTGATGGAAAGTCCGCCTGCAAAAGGCTTCAGTGCTGATGATCTAGCCTACCTGAGTTCCTTTGCGCGTACTGATGATGATCCGGAAAGTGAAACCGAGACTCAAAGAGTACTGCGGACTCTGGAGGATATGGCGCAGCAGGGGCTGCTTTCCAAAGAGACGGTTCTCTCGGCCTATGTCCGCTATAAGGTCAAAGACAGCTCAAAAAAACTACTCAACCGCTTTTGCGGGCTGGAAAGGGATTTCTTACAAATACTCCAGGAGACCGCGCCGGATGCGGATAGTGAAAAAAATCTGGTAATTGATCTCAGGCAGATCAATCAGCATCTGATCGACATGGGCCACAGCTACAGCACGCCCGGCAGCTTAGGCCTGGTTCTCCGGGGGTTGAGTCGTGACGGCAAAGGGTTGGCCGGACAGAAGGGAAGCGTCAGCATTAAGTCCAGGGGGAACAACAGTTTTTCCATCATGCTGCACCGCGACTGGGAGTCTCTGCGGAAGACGGTCAAGGTCCGTCAGCAGGCAGCCCATGTGGCTCTTAAGGTTATTCAGGCCTCTTTGCCGGACAAGGCCCAACCCAACGCCTCTATCCTGATTGAATTTACCCTTGAGGGGATTATTGAAGGGCTGAAAAAAGACCTGTTCCTGTTTTCCACACTCAGG
>CAZQKF010000386.1:0-3076 GCA_964593645.1 uncultured Desulfobulbus sp. | reverse complement strand
GAGTCCGGGGTGGATTCCATCTCCATTACCTGGGCTCTGCTTGATCCAATCATGACTGTTGCCCGGCCTGTTTCGGCTTTTATTTCCGCCTTTGCCGCAGGTTGTGCGGAAAACTTTTTCAATCCGCCGGATAAGGCCAAGCAGGCAACGCCTGATCTGAGCTGTCCCATAGATAACTGCTGTGACGGAACCGACTGCCCGCCTGAGGAACATAAACACCATCACTCCCTGCTGGAAAAGCTGCGCATTGGGGCTAAATATGCTGCAACCGATCTTTGGGCAGACCTTGCCGGCTGGTTTTTTGTCGGTATCCTGCTGGCCGGTCTTATCTCGGTACTGGTACCGGATGCGGTGATCGCCAGATACCTGGGCGGCGGCATCGGTTCCATGCTGCTCATGCTGGCCTTTGGTATTCCGCTCTATATCTGTGCCACCGCCTCAACTCCCATTGCGGCCGCCTTTATCATGAAAGGCGTCAGCCCGGGCACGGCCCTGGTGTTTCTGCTGGTCGGCCCGGCCACCAATGTGACCTCACTCTCTGTGTTGGTGGGTATGCTCGGTAAACGGGCCTCCATCCTGTACCTGGTCTCCATTGCCGTGGTCAGCGTGCTCTGCGGGCTTGCCGTTGATGCCATCTACCTGACCCTGGGGATTTCCGCAGTTGCCGCTGTAGGCCAGGCCGCTGAAGTTCTGCCCGGCTGGATAATGCTTGCTGCCACCCTGCTGCTGCTTACCCTGTCCATTCGTCCCCTGTATACGATCATCCTCGGGTGGTTCGGCAAGGGAGACGGTTGCGGTTGCGGAACAGATTCCTGTGCCACCGGCCATGATCATCATGACCATGGAGAAAGTACAGCCGACAGCTGTGGCTGCGGTGGATCATGTGAAACTGCTCCCCCGGTGCAGATTCAGCCGGTATCCATGATCCATAAGGAGAACAAACCATGAACGCTCCTGTGCAGCCTGGTGCACCGGCAATGATCCTGCCCATGGCCCAACCCGTACCCGAGGGCGCAGGCAAGTTCTGTCTGCCCTCAAGGGAGCAGCCCTTTGTCCTGGATACGATCCTGACCGCTGTCGGTGATATCCCCAGGGTAGGCTCAGCCCTGACAAAACAGGATCTGCGCGGTCATTACCTGGTGCGCTGGAATATCGGGCGGGACCGGTTTACAGTGGAACCGGGCCTCTATGGATTGGGCATGCCCACAGCAGACAGCCCGGTTCTGGTAACGGCCAACTACAAGCTGACCTTTGATCTGCTTCGCCGGGAAATGGCAGGCAGATCCTGCTGGCTGCTGGTGCTGGACACCAAGGGGATCAATGTCTGGTGCGCCGCCGGTAAGGGGACCTTTGGCACTGAGGAACTGCTTGACCGTATCCAAGCCTCGCGCCTGCAGGAGGTGGTCAGCCATCGCAAGCTTATTGTGCCCCAGTTGGGCGCAACCGGAGTGGCCGGGTTTGAGATAAAAAAATACAGCGGATTTTCCATAACCTTTGGCCCGGTCATGCTCCGGGACCTGCCCGAGTTTTTAGACAACGACTGTACCGCGACTCCGCAGATGCGCATTAAGGATTTTTCCATGCACGAGCGGCTGGTTCTGATACCGGTGGAGATCATGCAGGCCTTAAAGCAGGGGCTGCCGATAATTACGGTCTTTTTATTACTGGCCGGTCTGTTTGGTCAGGGGACCTTTGCCCAGGCCATGCTCACCTACGGTCTGCCGCCGTCACTGGCCCTGCTCACCGGTATTCTTGCCGGAACCATTGCCGTACCCCTGCTGCTGCCCTGGATTCCGGGCAGACCGTTCAGCCTCAAGGGCGCTGTCTGCGGTCTGGTACTTTTTGTATTGCTGTTTGCTGCCACCGGCGTCTCAATCATGGGGTATGGGGTGACGGCAAAAATATCCTGGCTGCTCATCACCCTGGCCGTGTCCTCCTGGTTCGGCATGGCCTTTACCGGCGCCTCAACCTATACCTCGCTTAACGGTGTAAAAAAAGAGATGCTGCGGGCCATGCCCATTCAGTTTGTCAGTCTGATCGCCGGAATCGGCCTGTGGGCCGCGTCCCTGTGGCTGGGATAAGGAGAAAAAATGGCGGAATTTGAATATCTGCAGGACGTGGTCACCCTGGAATGTGACCAGAACAAGTGCATTGGCTGCTCCATCTGCACCGTGGTCTGTCCCCATGCGGTGTTTGTAATTAAAGAAAAAAAAGCAGTCATGGCACAGCGCAACCTATGCATGGAATGCGGTGCCTGCATGCGCAACTGCCCAACCGGCACCATAACCGTGGAAGCCGGTGAGGGATGTGTACGCGGGGTGATTAACGAGTTGCTCGGTATTGAAGGCCCCTGCTGTTAACTATTCCAACATTGCCCGGTCTCTGCATTATGCTCAAAACAAGCAGCTGAGAAAACAAATACTATGTTAGTGATACCCGGTTAACGGTCGGCGGGCGAAGCGGCACAGTTCGCTGGTACTCCACTGCCGGCTTGCCGAATGCCATGGCATAACCGAAATGATGATCGGCAGGAATGGCCAGTTCTGCCTGCAACTCCGGCATCAGATCGACAAAGGCAAGCTTTGCCAGGCCGTTCCAGACCGTGCCCAGGCCCAGGCTGTTGGCAAAGAGTTCAAAATAGGAAAGGGCTATGATGCAGTCCTGTTCCGGGCAGGGGCAATTTGTTGGGGCGGAGGTAATGATCAGGTGAGGGGCACCCCGAAACAGGGTGTCGATCCCCTTTTCCCGCCAGAGGGTGTCAAAACCTGCAAAAAATTCAAGATGCTCAGGCAGAGCATTGCTGCGAACAAGATTAGCCAGTCTGTCCATGACAAGACTGCGCAGTCTGTTCATGATTTCGCGGTCGTCCATCACAGTGAACAACACCCCCCTGGCGTTGATACCGGTGGGCGCCTGCCAGCTTACCTGCAGCAGTCGTTCTATTACATCCGGATCAACGGCTTCATCCAGATAATTGCGTACTGAGCGACGTCCCCGAATTAAAGACTCCAGCTGATCCGATGCGGGATACCTGCCTGTCATGGGCAGACAGTCTTCAGGGGTAAAGCCGGCAATG
>CAZQKF010000385.1:0-3081 GCA_964593645.1 uncultured Desulfobulbus sp. | reverse complement strand
AGGACCTGGTAAAGGCGCCTGTAAAATGGCCGGCCTGCCGAAACCGACAGGTTGTGTATAATCCTTAAGTAAGGATAGACACAGAGTTTCAAGGGAAGGTTGCTTTTGCAATCTTCCCTTTTTTTATTTGCTCTCCCCCTTACACTTACGTTCAGCAGTCCTTCGTAAGCCGTTCCAACTCCTCGGCCTGAATTTCGGCCACCTTCTGCAGGTAATCCTTCTGAGTCAGCTGTGCGCCGCGCAGGCCTCCGCGTAAATTAATTTCTGAGAGCCGCTGTGTTCCATTGGGCAGAATCAACAGATCCACATGGCCGTATAAAAAACCAGCCCGATCCATGACCCTGCGACAGAAATCAAGCTGATCCGGCGTCAAGTCCCAGGAACTGCCTGTGCCGCCACAGTGCAGGTTATGGCGAAAGTTATCCGGATTATGTCTCCTGTAGGCTTCAACCGTGTCCCCAAGCACAACCACCCGCACGTCAGTACATCCCGGAGCAAAGGGCTGCAGTACAAAGGGAAAGGCCAGACTGCCCAGGGCTGCCTGAGAAAACACATCCTCAACCGAAGAAAAACGGAGAATACCCAGGCCACCGTTGGCCCGATCCAGCTTGCAGACCACGGAATCCACCCGGGCTCGGCCATAGGCGGTTACAGCTGTCAGCATGCCCTGCATGCTGTATACCGCCAGCGTGTCCTCAAGCATAAACCGACCCAGGAGTTCTGTCTGGTATACCTTGGATCGGCTGCAGAGCTGGGCATTGGCAGACGGAATCAGGTGAATCCCGCGGGAAACCAGATCCAGCAGCAGGTGTTCCTGACTGCCGGACAAACGAAGCCGGCAGTTAACAATATCACCTGCCTGCAACTCCTCTCTGCAGGTAAAAAACTCCTGATTATCTGCAACGACTCTTGGCTTCATCGTAGAACTAAAACATCATCTCGTGCAGATGATTATTAAATTCGCTGATATCGGCACTACACTGACCACAGTACAGCTTCACCTCGCCCAACACCTCTGTTTCAGTCTCCATAGGCGTAAAGCTGCCGTCTCGGTTCTGCACATAGTGGGTGGTCAACAGGGTATTCCCGACAACTTCGATAAAATTTTTGGCATTGCCGCAGCGGGGACAGATAATTCGCCCGGCCGGCTCTGTAGATGGAATCTGAATTGTATTCATAAAACTTCCCTGCCCTGCTGCGGAAACCAATTTCCGGCGGACAGTGTTAAATTTTCAACGGCCCGCACAACAAACCATCAACGACGAATCTCAAAACCCAATTCGACGTCACGGTTCAAAACTGTCCTGGACTCTATACCGGCCACCAATGATAGAGGAGAACCAGTGGACAGCCGGCTCAGCATTTGCTCAACCTGTTTTGGGTTGCCCTGAAATTCGGTTTCCACACTGCCGCCAGTCAAATTACGCACCCACCCGGTCAGGCCGAGCTCCACTGCCTGCCTACGGGTATACTCCCGGAAAAAAACACCCTGTACCCGACCGTGGACCAAGGCGTGCATTCGTTTGCTCTCCATTATTACTCTGCTCTCCCCACCAGCTGTAGGAACTCTCCTGCATCCAGCACGGGAATTCCCATATCTACAGCTTTCTTCAACTTACTGCCGCCCTTTTCTCCAGCCACCAGATGGGTCACCCGTTTGCTGATGCCGGAAACAACCTGACCGCCCTGCTCCTTGACCAGCTGTTTGGCTTCATTGCGCGACATCCCCTGCAGGCTGCCGGTGAATAAAAAGACCTTACCGTCAAGGGGCCTGCTGCCGGTTTCCGGCGGAATAATGGTTAGTCCCAGCTCTTGCAGGCGATTCAGCATTGCCCGCGTTGATGCATCAGAAAAGTAATCAACCAGGCTGGCCGCTGCCTGCTCACCTATCCCCTCTACTTCCAGTAAATCTTCCTTATCGGCCGCTGCTAACGATTCCAGAGACTCGAAATGTCGGGATAGTAACTCAGCTGTCACCTCGCCCACGTAGCGAATACCCAAGGCACCAAGCAAGCGGGACAGCGAGGTCTGCTTCGCCCGTTCAATGGCTGCCAGAGCGTTTTCTGCTGATTTATCTCCCCAGCCGTCAAGAACAGCCAATTTTTCTGCGGTGAGCGCAAAGATGTCCGGGATATCCCTGACCAGACCGATCTCCACCAACTGCTCCATGTTGCGCCGGCCAAGGCCATCAATATCGAGCCCGGCCTTACCGGCAAAATAAATCAGGCTCTGCAGCCGCTGAGCCGGACAGTGCGGGTTGATGCAGCGGGTAATGGCCTCCCCCTCAGGGCGCACCAGCGGATGGCTGCAGACCGGACAGTGATCCGGAAAGACAATGGGACGCTCACTGCCGTTTCTTCGCTCAACAACCGGCTTCACGACCTCTGGAATCACGTCTCCGGCACGCTGAATAAGCACCACGTCTCCAATCATCAGCCCCTTGCGCTCAATCTCGTCCCGATTATGGAGACTGGCCCGCTGGACTATGGCCCCCCCAACATTCACCGGTTCAAGATGAGCCACTGGAGTGACAGCCCCGGTACGTCCGACCTGAAAATTAACATCTACCATTACCGTCGTAGCCTGGACAGCTGGAAATTTCCAGGCAACAGCCCAGCGCGGGGCACGCGCCGTATTCCCCAGCCGCTGCTGCAGGAAAAAATCACTGACTTTTACTACCATACCGTCAATCTCGTAAGTGAGATCATGGCGAATCTGCTGCAGATGTTCATACTGTTCCTGTACCTGGTCAAGAGACGTACAAAACCTTATCAATGGATTGATCCGAAAGCCTCTTTGACCCAGCCAGCTGAACAGTTCCTCCAGGTTACGACAGGGCGTAACACCGGGATCGGCCACCGCATACACAAAACAACTCAACGGCCTGGCAGCAGTTACCTTGGGATCAAGCTGACGAAGCGAACCCGCAGCGGCATTGCGGGGGTTGGCAAAGAGTGGTTCTCCCTGTTCTGCCCGCTGCCGGTTGAGCTCAGCAAAGCCCTGCTGGGGCAGAAATACTTCACCCCGAACCACCAGCGTGTCCGGCAAGAGATTTTCTTCCCCTGACAGCTGCAGAGGAAT
>CAZQKF010000384.1:0-3091 GCA_964593645.1 uncultured Desulfobulbus sp. | reverse complement strand
ACCGGTTCCGCTGGCCTGGTTTGGTTTGATTCATTACGGCGATGTTACCACCACCCACCTGACGAAAAAAACATTTCATATCGTCTATAATCCCCTGTTGGCCTTTGCCCTGTATCTGGTGCTGCATGAGGCAATCTGGGGCGGTCGCAGGACTGTTTTCCGGGCGGCCCTGTTTGTCCTTGTCGGGGTCATGACCTTGAACATGTTTATTACCGAGGGACGGGCCGGGCAGCTGGTTTTTTTTGTCCTTATGATCCTGCTGCTGTTTCAGGTCTTTCGGAAGAATAGGCTTAAAGCGCTGCTGGCGGTCTGTGTGCTCCTGCCGGCCCTGTTTGCGGCAGGATATTTTTTCAGTCCTGTTTTTCAGCAGCGGGTGGATGTCGCCTATACTGAAATCAGTCAATTCAAGGAAAACCCAGATACCTCGGTCGGCCTTCGCCTGTTGTTCTGGCAGAATTCCTGCGAAATTATACGGCAGCATCCCTGGCTCGGTATCGGCACCGGCGGTTTTCAGATAGCCTATGCCTGGACCAACTGGGCCAAGAGTCCGTGGCATGTTGCCACGGACAACCCCCATAATCAATACCTCCTGATTGCCGCCACCCTTGGTATTCCCGGTATTCTGACCTTGTTGTTCATCTTTGTGGCCATGTTTCGGCTGGCAGGAAAAATGGATGACGACTGGCAGCGGGTTCGTTTTGCCTTTCCCCTGTTTTTTCTCACCATCATGCTGACGGAATCGTATCTCAAGGTCTATGAGACAGGATTTTTCTTTGCTCTTTTTTCGGCGGTTCTGTACGGCGGCAAGGGGGGGAGCCAGAGCACTGATAACTCCAATTGCGTCCCTGTCAGCAGGATTACGGATACGGAGAAAGACCGGTGAGCGGTGGTGTCCGGGAGCAGGTTGCTCAGGTATCCTTTTCCGGAAACTGTTTTCCCGGCCGGTGATGGAGAGTACACGCCAGCATCACCTGGATTCTATGCGGGGTATTGCCTCCCTGATAGTGATTTTGAATCATTTTTTTGCCGTTTTTTTCCCGTACACTGTTTTTGGAATTCAGGCAAATAATGTTGCTCCCGCCCACTGGCAACAAATGTTGTTTTATCCACCATTTGGCCTGTTTATTGGAGCCAACTGTGCCGTCAATCTTTTTTTTATTCTCAGCGGTTACGTACTCAGTCGCAAGTATCTCGGTGAGCCTGATATGAGGGTCGGTCTTGTTGCCGCAGCAGTAAAACGTCCCATTCGATTGGGAGGCCTGGTATGGCTGACCATGACAGCTGGTGCGATTCTCTGGTACTTCAACCTGTTTGCCAATGAACCAGTGGCAGAACTCACAGGTGCTGCTCCCTGGCTTAACGGGTACTGGTCAGGCCATTTAAATATTTCTCAGTTTTTCATGGATCTGCTGATGGCGCCGTTTGAGAATGGTACTCAGTATAATCCTCCTCTGTGGACGATTGAAAAAGAATTGTACGGCTCCTTTATAGTGTATCTCTTCCTTTTTCTGGTCGGCAAGTACAGGTACAGGCAGGTGATAGCGATAGTGTTGATCTTTGCCTCGTACAGCAGTTTGAGCCAGGGGTTCTGGATCGGCCTGCTGGCAGCAGATATGATCAAACATGCCCGCTATCCTGTACAGCGATTGCCGCGGCCACTCTTCTGGCTGCTGGTACTTGGTTTTGTTTATTTTTCCTCCTTTCCCCATGATGTGGATCCAGCGTTTCTGGGGACGACAGTTTACGGCTGGCTGCCGAAAAATGTATTGCTGGGTGGGGGCTATCCCATGCTCGCGGCTGTGCTGGTCTTTATTCTTGTCATGACCGATGAAGGTCTGCAGAAATTTCTTCATAAACCGGTTTTCCAGTTTTTGGGTCGACTGTCCTATGGAATATATGCGGTTCATTTTCTCATTATCGGATCGTGGTCCTGTTGGCTCTTTCTGCAGCTGCAGGATGTGCTCTCGTATCAGAGGGCATTTTTTGCTGTTCTGTTGACCAGTCTGCCGCTGATTCTGGCACTGTCCTGGCTGGCAACAATCCTGGTTGATGAGCCCGCCATCCGCCTTGCTCGCCTGGTTGGCAGACAGGTTGAAAAGATATGTGGCAGATGCCGGAGAGTATTATGAGCCGGACTGCGCACATACCCGGAACAGGTGTGTTGCGGACCGGAGTGCTGCTTGCAGATCGGGAACCCTCTCGGGACAACAACTTTACCCTGCTCCGTTTTGGCGCAGCGGTCATGGTACTGGTCACCCATTGTTTTGCCCTGGTGAGCGGCACCGGGGATACTGAACCGCTCCGGCAACTCATCGGCATGACACCGGGGACCATTGCCGTGGACATCTTTTTTATTATCAGCGGCTTTCTGGTTACCCGGAGCTGGTTTCTCCGTAATAACCCTGCGGCTTACCTCTGGGCTCGAATTGTCCGGATCTACCCGGCCCTGGTTGTTGCCGTATGTATTTCCGTCTTTGCAGTCGGGCTCTTTTTTACAAACCTGACAGCGGCGCAGTATCTGCGTTCTCCGGAAACGTATTTTTACCTGCTGAAAAACAGTTTTATCTTGCTGGGGATCAACACCCACTTACCCGGAGTGTTTGAAAATATTCCCTATGCAGGTGTTGTCAATGGTTCTCTCTGGACCCTGACCTATGAACTGAAGATGTATCTCCTGGTGCCGTTTTTTTTCTTTCTGCTTTCCCGGTTGTACAGAAAAAGAAAGAAGAATGTCCCCTCTCCCCGGAGCGCGTTGCTGGGGCTGGCAGTTTTTGCTGTGGGCATGAATCTGCTGAACCAGTTTGTGCCTGTTGCTTCCCCGCGGTTTTCCCAGCTACTCTCCATGTATGCCGTAGGTGCTGCCTGCTACGTGTGGCGCGACCATATCCGGCTTTCTCCGGCTGTTTTGGTACTGCTGCTGGTGCTCACAGCCGGTTCGTATCGTTTTGAAGTTCTGTTTCTGGCTCTGTATACCCTGACGCTGCCCTACGCTGTTTTTTATCTTGCCTATGTACCCGGCGGCAGGATAAGGATGTTCAACCGGCTGGGCGATTACTCGTACGGCATGTATATTTATGCCTTCCCTGTTCAG
>CAZQKF010000383.1:0-3095 GCA_964593645.1 uncultured Desulfobulbus sp. | reverse complement strand
TAACGATTCCCGTCGTATGACAGTTGGAGATAAAGTTATTGCGCACCGTAATTCGGTCGGTATGGCCGTCGGCCTGCTCACTGGCAACTTCAATGCCGATATTTGCTGCATTCACCCGGTTGCGCTCAATGACAATATCCATACCACCGTCCACATAGATTCCGTCTGCGCTGCGTTCCTGTCCGTATGCCGGATTGCCCCTTGAGTCCACGTTATAGATGAGATTGTCAAACACCAGGCCGTTCCTGGCTCGGTCCAGGGTTGGGTCGGCAACCGTTTCCTCAAAGCCTATGAAATCCAGACCTATATTATCGGTATCATGAATACGATTGCTGTTGACCGTAAAATTCTCCACATTGCCGTTCAAGACCACGGCCTCACTGGAGCCTAATTTCAAAAAGGCCACTTCATTGCCCCGGATGACGAGATCGGTAACAGCCTGGCTGCTGGTGCCGTACACTGCAATGCCGTGTGCGTCTGCACCCTGGAGATTCTGATCTACAGGGGCATTAGTTTCAATATGATGGATAAAGTTGTCCAGCAGCTGAATATGGTGAGAAGCTCCTTCAATCTGGATGCCGCTGGGAACAGCGTTGGAGAGGGTTGTTGTAAAATTTCTAATCTCAAAACCCTGGATAATGAGGTAGCTCCGGCTGTCAATATACAAGCCGTTGTCACCGTACGGATCATTGAACCCGGTTCCATCTATGACGGGAGTTTCTCCGGCATAGTTGCACAGGGTAATGTAGCCGCCGGCCGCACTGCCGGAAACGCTGATATCAACAGATTCATTGTAGGTTCCCGCCCGTACGTAAACGGTATCACCGGCGGCCAGATTGTCGACAGCATGCTGAATTGTCCGCCAGGGACTGGTAATACTCGCTCCTGAACTTGTATCATTGCCGGCTGGCGCAACATAGTACTCCGTGGCCAAGGTAAAGGAAACACTGCCTAAAGAAAACAGGGTGCTGAGAAAAAACACCAAAAATGGCTGATAACGGTTCATGATAATTTGCTTGCTTATTTTACTGATGGTTGTGCGAAAGTCACAATTGAATGCGGCCGGCAATTTTTGCGAGTTCGTTTTTCTTGTTTCCTAATTTTTTCTTAAAAGCAAATACAGCCAGGTGAGGGCCCCGGATCTCTCCTGAATGGCCGCCGCCTCCCCGGAATCAGGATCTACCATCAGAGAAGATACATCAACGGCTTCAAAATCAGCCCCTTTAATCTCTCCCAAACGCTGCAGATCATCATTGTTCCAGCTTTCGCTCGGTTCACCGGAAAGAAACCAGTCTGAACCGTTGTCAGCGACAATAATGCCATAGGTCTTCATAGCCTGAAGAATGGCCTGGATAATGACCGGGAAACCGCTGATATCCACGTCTGCCTTGAGACGAAACCGCTGCCCCATGGGCGGGTACTGATTACCTGAATTGCCTGATGCCTTGTGGCGGGCCGGCCAGACATACTGATCCCGAGAACGGCTGACCGTAAAACGAATAGCATGGTCAATGGTGCCGGAAACGGCCTCCTCGTATCGTACCAACCCGGGAAGGATGGGCAGTCCGGCAGCATCAGCAGATGTCCAGCCCGCCGGTCGGAGGTCATTGGAGGTAAGATCATAGACTGCCCCGGAAGCAGCAGTCCAGGAACCATCGGGCTGCAGCCATGAATAAAAGAGTTCATAGAGCATACAGTTATCCCGGTTCAGAACCAGAACATGACGGTCACCGTCATTGGGTTCTCCCTCTACAGCAGCATCCCGGGGAATTGGATAGGGACCGGGATCACTTTCATCGGCGTAATCAAAAACAATCGGGACCAGAGACTGGGTCGAGTCAACAACAGTAATCGGAATGCCGATTTTAGCGTTGTCCCACTCTCCCCGGCCGAAATCGGCATGAAGACCGGTTGCAGCACCAATTGTTGTAATCATCAGGTCGGAATCTGCAGCAACCGGCAGGCTGTTGACTGGTACGTTCCAGATGTTGTCAGCTGGAAGAATCCGGCACCCGGCCAGAATGGCCGAAAAACCGGCCGCAGGGGTTAACAAGGTACTGACCAGGAACAATCCACTGATGACATACTTCACGGAATCTCCCGTTCAAACTACCGCCTAAAAAACAGACCATGGTTTGGGCATAAAAATCCGGCTGTACAGCCCCAGGGCATACCGATCGGTCATACCGGCAATAAAATCGCAGACATGGCGATGCAGTTGTTTTTCTTCCCGGGCATTTTCCGGTGGTCTGCGTTTGGCAAAGGCGTCTTTACAGCCGTTGGGCAATTCATGCTCCAGGAAAAACATATACAGATCCCGGATAATCTTCTGAGCCTTTTCAAACTCATTATGCACCAATGCATTCCGGTACACATTGTCATACAGAAAGCTCCGCAACTCGCTGATGGTCTCCTGCATCATCGGACTTAACCGCAGGCGGCCGTCATCATGACGCAGGGTTTCCATGATTAGATCACGCACCATAGCGTCAATGCGGCGCGACGGATTATCACCCACCACCTTGCGCAGATGCATGGGCAGATCCGGCTCCCGGATCATCTCCGCCCGCAGGGCATCGTCCATGTCATGGTTGAGATAGGCTATGATGTCGGCAACCCGCACGGCCTGCCCCTCAAGGGTGGCCGGCAATTCCCTGGAATCCTCGGGCAGGATATCCCGGTACCCCTTGGAATGCTTGATAATGCCATTGCGTACTTCCCAGGTCAGGTTCAGGCCCTTGCCGTGATTAGCGAGAAAATCAACGACCCGCAGGCTCTGGTTATAATGTTTAAACCCGCCTGGATGGAGAAGGTTAAGACTGTATTCACCGGCATGACCAAAGGGGGTATGGCCAAGATCATGGCCAAGAGCTATGGCCTCGGTCAGATATTCATTAAGGCGCAGACAGACGGCAACGGTTCGAGCGATCTGGGAGACTTCGAGCACATGGGTCAGGCGGGTCCGGTAATGATCTCCGGCCGGGGCAAGGAAAACCTGGGTTTTATGTTTAAGACGACGAAACGTTTTAGAATGGAGAATACGGTCACGATCGCGCTGGTACACTGTGCGCAGGTCACAGGTGTCAGTCTCCTTG
>CAZQKF010000382.1:0-3119 GCA_964593645.1 uncultured Desulfobulbus sp. | reverse complement strand
TGCTCATTACCGGCATGGTATGCGGAGCATTTTTAATGCTCCTGGCCGGTCTGTCCAAGACCATTTTTTATGCAGGAGCCGTCTTTGTCTTATACACGACCATCGCAGCCCGGGACCTGATCCGTCATGCTCGGAATGTCTATACTGCACTGGGCAAAGACATTGACCTGGCCCGTAAAGCCGTGGCCATGATCGTCGGCCGGGATACGGACACGCTGGATGAGGCAGGCATTGTCCGGGCCTGCGTGGAGAGTGTGGCAGAGAATATGTCCGACGGCATTGTCGCGCCCCTGTTCTGGGCGGTTGCCGGGGCGGCTGTTTTCAGCCAGGCTGGCGGAAAATGGCCGATAATTGTCGGTGTTTCTTCTGCTATGCTTTACAAGGCCATCAACACTATGGATTCCATGTTCGGCTATAAAAATGAAAAATACCTCCATTTTGGTTCCTGCCCGGCCCGATTGGACGATGTCGTCAACTTTTTTCCGGCCCGTCTGTCCGGCCTGGCCATAGTCGCTGCCGCTCCGCTCTGCGGCACAAGTCTGCAGCGGAGTTGGAATATTTTACGACGAGACCACGCCAGCCACACCAGCCCCAATGCCGGCTGGCCCGAAGCTGCCATGGCTGGTGCTCTAGGTATCCAACTGGGTGGCGATTCCTGGTACTTCGGCAAGCTTTGTTGTAAACCTACACTTGGCAATTTGTTACACACACCAGCTGCTGCCCATATCCTGCAGACAAATCGATTAGTCATTATTGCTTCATTGATTTGTCTGCTGATGTGTACACTCTGTTCGTATGTTGTGCTCAGTCTGTTTTGATTAGACGCTTTTTTCCCGAAGAACTTCTGAAAATAACGTGTTTCTTTGCTTCATGTTGGCAAGTTTGCATTTTTCTGGTATGAATTTCCGCTTTACGAGTACTCTTTCTTGATTTTTTCTTTTTTATAACTGTTGGAATTAGGTGAACAGATGAGCAGTAAAGTAGCAGTGCTTGCCGGAGACGGTATTGGTCCCGAGGTAATGGCTGAGGCCGTGAAGGTGTTGGATGTGGTTCAGCAGAAGTTTGGTTTTTCTCTGGAGTATGAGTCAGCCGATGTGGGCGGTATTGCCATTGACAATCATGGAGAGGCCCTGCCCAAGTCTACACTTGACGTCTGTGAGTCTGCCGATGCTGTGTTGTTTGGTTCCGTTGGCGGGCCTAAGTGGGAAAGTTTGCCTCCGGCCGAGCAGCCCGAACGGGCAGCCCTTTTGCCGCTGCGTAAGCATTTTGATCTGTTTTGTAATCTGCGTCCGGCAAGGGTTTTTAAGTCCCTTGCAGCGGCTTGTCCGCTTAGACCGGATATTGTCGGAGAGGGCTTTGATATTCTGGTTGTACGCGAGTTGACCTCGGGGATTTATTTTGGTGAACCCAAGGGGCGCGAGGGCACCGGCCCGGACGAGTTTGCCTTTGACACCATGGTCTATAAGCGTTCCGAGATTGAGCGCATTACCCGTATGGCCTTTGAGGCTGCCCGGGTGCGCTCGAAAAAAGTTACTTCGGTGGATAAAGCCAATGTGTTGACCACCATGGTGCTGTGGCGTGAGGTTGTAACCGAGGTGGCTGCCGACTTTCCGGATGTGGAACTGAACCATATCTACGTGGATAATGCCACCATGCAGCTGGTGCGTTGGCCGCAGCAGTTTGACGTTATGCTCTGCGGTAATATGTTTGGCGATATTGTCTCTGATGAAGCGGCTATGCTCACCGGCTCCATGGGTATGCTGGCCTCTGCCAGTTTAAACAGTGACAACTTCGGCCTGTTTGAACCGGCAGGTGGTTCAGCCCCGGATATTGCCGGACAGGGGATTGCCAACCCCATTGCCCAGATTTTGTCTGCGGCCATGATGCTGCGTTATAGCCTGAACCAGGATAGTGCGGCAACGGCCATTGAGGATGCAGTAGCCAAGACTTTGGATCAGGGCATAATGACTGCTGATATTGCTGTAAAGGGCTGCACGACAGTGAATACAAAAGAAATGGGTGACGCTGTAGTAGCGGCTTTATAAATTTTGATTTACGGCAAATGCATAGGTCAAGAGATTGCTGATACCTGAAACCTGAAACCTGAAACCTGACACCTGATACCTGATACCTGATACCTTTAAAATCAAATGACCCGACGAGAAAATATTTTATTGTTGTCCACGGTTGACACTGTTCCGCTTGCAGACAAGGTTGCCTCTGAACTGCGGGTTGTCTGTACCCCCATGGTGCGCAACGAGTTTGCCGACCAGGAGATCTATCATGCCTTTCCCTGTGATGTCTCTGGTCGCGATATTGTTATTATTGCTTCCACCCATAATGATGGGGCCCAGCAGGAACTGATAGATCTGATTGCCGGCAGCAGGTACTGGAATGCCCGTACGGTGAATGTTGTGATACCTTATCTTGGGTATTCCACCATGGAGCAGGCCAAGCCCGGTTCAGGTGAGATCCCCAAGGGGATAACCCGTACCCGCCAGATTTTTCGCACCCGTCCTGATTACGTGGCCTTTATGGATCTACACTCCGAGGCTGTACTGCATGCCCATGCCGGTGATGTGAGAACCAGGCATATCTGGACTGAAGAATTTGCTGCTGAAAAGATCAGGGAGATGGAGTTGACGGATTATGTGCTGGTCTCCCCGGATTACGGGTTCAGTAAACGGGTTGCCCGACTGGCCGGAAAACTTGGATGTCCGCATACGGCCGCCAACAAGGATCGCTACGATGTGGATAAGACCATTGTCGGCCAGTTGTCCAGTGCCGTCAAAGGCAGGACGGCCATTATCTGTGATGATATGATCCGTACCGGCGGCTCCATGCTGCAGACAGCGGATCGCTGTTATGAGGCTGGAGCCTCTGATGTAATGGTTATGGCCACCCATCTTGTGCTTGCAGGTGAGGCAAGAAAAAAATTCAAAGAAAAGGGAATTACCCGGATCCTCGGTACAGATACCTATCCGGGAATAAAAAGTGATGACCTGCTGGAAGTGTATTCCGTGGCCCCGCTCATTGGCCGGGAGCTGATCCATTATTTGCGGGTTGTCTGATACAAGTATAAAAAATTAGGCTGTAGGAGCGGTGCCCTCGCCGCGAAA
>CAZQKF010000381.1:0-3135 GCA_964593645.1 uncultured Desulfobulbus sp. | reverse complement strand
GTGTGTTGACCCATGGCTATGTGGTTGACGGACAGGGCAAGAAAATGTCCAAGTCCATCGGCAATGTAGTTGCTCCCCAGGAGGTTATTGATAAATACGGTGCTGAAATTCTGCGACTGTGGGTATCCAGCGAAGATTACCGTGATGATGTCAAGGTCTCAGATGAGATCCTGCGTCATGTGTCGGATGCATATCGTAAAATGCGTAATACCATGCGTTTTCTTCTCTCCAATCTTGCCGACTATGATCCGGCAAAAGACAGTGTCGGGGCAGAGCATTTAACCGAGCTTGATCGCTGGGCCCTGGCCCGATATGCCGAACTGGTGCGCAAGGTCACCCGGGCGTATGCAGACTATGAGTTTCACGCCATCTACCATGGCCTGCACAACTTCTGCGGAACCGTGATCTCCAGTCTGTACATGGATGTATTAAAAGACCGTCTTTACTGCTCTGCTCCTGATGATCCGGCCCGACGCGCTGCCCAGATGGTCATTCACCGTATTTTAGACGGGTTGCTGCGACTGATGGTGCCGATTCTCAGCGTGACTTCGGCAGAGGCCTGGGAGCATCTGTATGGACTTGACCAGAAATCACCCTTGGAAGATTCAGTCTTTTTTGCCTCGTTTCCAGATGTTGATGATATTGAGCAGGACAGTGAGCTTGACCTGCGTTGGGAAAATCTGCTGACCGTGCGCAGTGAAATCACCAGGGTTCTTGAAGCTGCACGTCGGGAAAAAACCATTGGTCTTTCTCTGGATGCTGAAGTGTTGCTGCAGCTCGAAGGAGAGACAGCGGATTTTCTGACGGATAAACTTGCTCTGATTCAGGAGCTCTGTATTGTTTCCAGTCTGCAGGTGATTACTGATCCGTCCGAAGCAGGCGAGGCAGAACTTGTTGTATCAGAAGAGGTTACAGGCCTGAAGGTTGCAGTTCGTCCGGCTACAGGCACCAAATGTGAGCGCTGCTGGATTTTGTCGCCCACAGTTGGTGAAGATACGGAACACCCAACTCTGTGCAGCCGCTGTGCCGGTGTTGTGCGCAGTCTTACCGACTGATTGTGGCTAAGTTTTTTGCGATAATTCTGCTGATCGTTGCCGCAGACCAGGCAACGAAGCTGTGGATTCTTGCCAACTATGAACTGTATGAATCAACGGTTATACTTCCCGGCCTGTTCAACCTGACCTTTCTCCGCAATACCGGGGCCGCGTTCGGCATGTTTGCCGGACACCCGGCCTGGTGGCGGCAGGTTTTTTTTTTCACGGTTGCCTGCATTGCCCTGGTGGTGATTTTGTTTATGGAACGAAAGCTTGGGCGGCAAAACCGGGTGTATACAATAAGCCTGGCCTGTATTGCCGGCGGTGCCATCGGTAACCTGATTGACCGCATTCGCTATGGCTCCGTGGTTGATTTCCTGGATGTCTATATCGGCTCGCACCACTGGCCTGCCTTTAATGTGGCGGATTCGGCTATCTCTGTGGGGGTGGGTATTTTTTTATTGACCCAGTTTCTGGAAGACCGCCGGGAAAAACGAGAACAGGCTGGCTTGGAAAAATAATGACTCGAAAACCATGGATGGACACGGATGAACACAGATAAGAACAAAACAATGTGTGTGTATCCGTGTCCATCCGTGGTTCTACTGTAAATTGTGACACTATCGGTACTATGAAAAAAACAGCACTCATATTTCCCGGACAGGGATCTCAGTATCTCGGTATGGGACGGGAGTTTATCGATGCGGATCCGGATGCAGCCGCGCTCATGGAAACGGCTGAACAGGTCTCCGGATTTCCCCTGCGCACCCTCTGCTTTGACGGCCCCATGCAGGACCTTACCCGGGTCCTGCACCTGCAGCCCGCGCTCACTGTTGTCAACCTCATCTGTTTGCAGCAGCTGCATAAGGCTATGCCGGATTTCACCCCGGCCTGGGTAGGCGGTCATTCATTGGGTGAGTATTCAGCGCTTCACGCTGCCGGTGTACTTTCTACAGAAGATACCCTGGCCCTTGTTACCAAACGTGGCGAGTTCATGGAACGGGAAGGAGCTGCCCATCCCGGCGGCATGCGGGCGATTCTCGGCTTGAGCATCGGAGAAGTAGACAACATGCTTGCCACATATACAGGAGCAGGTACGGTTGTAGTGGCCAATCATAACTGTGCCCAGCAGATTATAATTTCCGGCGATACTGAAGGGCTGGACGGACTTGGGGCGTTGTGTACAGACAACGGTGCCAAGGTTATTCCCTTAAAAGTTTCCGTGGCCAATCACAGCCCGCTGGTTGCCGGAGCTGTAGAGGATTTTGCCGCTTTCATGGAGACAATCTCTTTCAGCGCACCCAAAATTCCCATGTTTTTTAACGCCACGGCCACCCGGGAGCAGGATCCGGCCGCCATCCGCAATATCATGGCCCGCCAGATAGCCTCCCGTGTTCGCTGGTATGAATCTGTGAACAGTATGGTCGCAGATGGAGTGGAGGTCTTTGTTGAGCTTGGGCCCAAGAATGTCCTGACCGGCATGATGAGGAAAATCCTGCCCCGGAAGACTGATATCACCTGCCTGCAGGCAGATACCCCGAAATCCCTGACAAAGGTAGTTGAGGTCGTTAGCGAATAGCCGGTTTTTCTGTATTAAAAATCGTATGCTGCCGTCGATCTGTATCCATTTCAGTTGTTATTGCTTCCTGCTTGACATAACTGTATGCATGGGGTAAATAAATCAGTTTGCCTTTTACAATCTTTGGGTTATGAACGCTGCGTGTTGTCGTCTGTTTACTCTGCGGCAATGAACAGCCCTGTATTATATTAAAGTTAGTGGGTCATGTTTGAAAATTTAACAGATCGCCTTGATGGTGTATTTAAAAAGCTGCGCGGCCATGGCACGCTGACTGAAGATAATATTTCAGAGGCCATGCGTGAGGTGCGTACGGCCCTATTGGAAGCTGATGTCAACTTTCAGGTCGTCAAAGACTTTGTAGCAGCAGTCACTGAAAAAGCAATCGGTCAGGAAGTTTTGACCAGTCTTGCTCCGGGCCAGCAGGTTGTCAAGGTCGTTCATGACGAACTTGTAGAACTGCTTGGCACGAAGGCTGAACCGTTGCGTCTTGACGGTCGGCAGCCGGTAACCATTATGATGGCC
>CAZQKF010000380.1:0-3153 GCA_964593645.1 uncultured Desulfobulbus sp. | reverse complement strand
GAGTTCTTCAAGGGAAACCGGGCTGTTGATTTTACCAAACCAGTTTTTAAAGATTATCGTGGTTCGTTCTGCAATCTGGGCATCCGTGTAGGGCTGCAGGTCGCTGGGCGGGAAGATACGCCGGCCCAGGTGCGCAATGCGCGTCTCATCCTGACTGCGATACCAGCTCAGCCAGGCCGGTATAACTACGGAAAGTCCAGCACCATGAGGAACGTTATAGAGTGCACTCAACGAATGCTCAATCATGTGCATGGGAAAACCAACCCGACCAAGCCCAGCTGCCGTGAGTCCGTTTAAGGCAAGGGTGGCTGTCCACATTAGGTTGGCCCGACCGTCATAATCACAGGGATCGGTCAGGCAGCGCTCACAGGCACTGATGCTGTTTTTGATTAATCCTTCCATGAGTCGATCCTGGACAGGAGTATCCGGATCCCGGGTGGTCATGTAGAATTCCAGGACATGGGCAATGGCATCGATTGCCCCGTATGCGGTATAATCAGGCGGAACTGTAAAGGTAGCCTCCGGATCTAAAATAGAGGTTTTGGGGTGCAGGAGTCGGTGGCCAAACCCGAATTTTTCATTGGTTTTTTCGTTGGTGATTACCATGCCGGAGTTCATCTCAGATCCGGCAGCGGCCAGGGTGAGAACCGTTATGACCGGCAGGGCAGATTTAATGGATTTTTTGCCGGTAAAGAATTTCCAGACATCATGGTTAACCACACTGCCTGCAGCAATAGCCTTGGCACTGTCCAGTACAGAGCCGCCACCAACGGCAACAACTGCTTGTAAGTTATGCTCTTTGACTTTTGCAATACCTGCGCGCACGTGGCCAAGCAGTGGATTGGATTGGACTCCGCCATGTTCGATAACGCGTATGCCGGCCTCTGCAAGCGAATCTGTGACTTTTTTATATAAACCTGTTTTGTGAATACCGTCGTGGCCGAAGACCAGCAGGGCACTGTCGGCCAGCTCTGCTGTCTCCGAGCCAAGAGTCGGCACAGTCTTACGGCCGAAAATAATTTTGGTAGGGTTGTGAAAAACAAAATTTTGCATAGAAAAGACGGATAATTTCAGGTATCAGTTTATTAATTAGGAATATTATTTGAATGGTATTGATGTTGCCACATGGAGGTTAATTGAGCAAGTGCTTTTGTTGCCTTTTTTTTCGGATATGTTCAAAAAAATGATAGGAAAAAAAATAGGTGGCAATGCCAAGGGGTACAGCAAGGATAAAACCCCCTGTAAGCATGACGAGTATGGCGTCAACGCTGAGATGGCGTAAAATTTTTGTGCCCTCGATAAACCCGGCTTCCTTAGTCAGAACCAGTACCTGCTGCAGTCGTTCCCAGGTAAGTCTGCCCGGCAGCAGCAAATTGCCTATTTTCCAGGAAAGATAATACTGGGCGGCAAAGGTGAGGGGGTTGCTGATAATGGTGCCGGCTATCATCGCGGTAATAGTGTTGATTCGCAGCAGCAGAGTCGTGGGAATAATGATGACTGTATGCAGCGGAAGTGTTGGAGTGACTGCAATGGCAGCACCAACAGCTGCTCCCATGGCCAGGGAGGAGGGTGAGCCCTGTAAACGGATGCAGCGAAGATAATAATAGCGGACTGCACGCCGCGGATCCCACTTCACAACGAAATTCCGCAGAAGCGACCGGTTGTGTCATGCAGAGATACTTCACAACGAGGATGAGAGCGAGGAAATATCATGGAGTCATCGTCTTCGTCTGTTTGTCTATGATCCGGCCAAGCCGGACAAAATCTTCCAGTTCAAGTCGTTCTGCCCGAATGGACGGTTCAATACCTGCCTGTTGAATACAGGACGCCATCTGGGATTTATCAAGCATTCCGGTTGAGGACAGTGCGTTCAGCAAAGTCTTGCGGCGCTGGCCGAATGCCCCGTTAACCACCTGTTTAAGCCGTTGATAGTCGAAATCGCCGATGGCCGTAACCCGTGCGGGCAGAGGCTGAAAGGCGAGCCGGACAATAACGGAATCAACTTTGGGTCGAGGGTGAAATTCCTCGGGCTTGACCTGCATGAGCATTGAGGTCTCAGCGCAGGATGCCATCATCACCGTGGGTACACCATACTCCTTTGTGCCGGGTTTTGCCAGTAGGCGAAGGCCGACCTCTTTCTGAAGCATGACCACGGCATAGTCAACCAGGTCGTGGTACTTGATGAGTTTAAACAAAAAGGGCGAGGAAATGGAGTAGGGCAGGTTGGCAATGATCTTTAAGCGGCCGCCGCAGGTTTCAGCCAGTTCTTTGAAGTCCGCCTTAAGAACATCCTGGTGAATAAGCTCAACATTAGCAGGCAAGTCAGCCTCGGTCTCATGCAGGCGGATAATGCCTGAATCCGCCTCAAGCCCGATAACCCGTGACGCTGCCTGGGCAAGGGGTGTTGTCAGGGCACCGAGTCCTACACCGATTTCCAGTACTGTATCCTGGTCGCTGATATCAGCAAGGCCGACAATACGTTCGGCCGTGTGGCGGTGGACAAGAAAGTTCTGGCCGAGTTTTTTTGCCGGGGCCAGGCCCTGCTGCTTGAGAATGGATTTTGTCTGCTGATAGACCATGGTACGTCAATTAATTAAGAGTATGTTTTTCGAGGCGTTTTTTACGAACTGCCTTGAACAGGTACAGAGAAATTACGTAACTGACAGCTGCCAGGGGCAGCCCGATAATGACACCGCCGGTCAACAGAACGCCAATGGATTTAATGCCCAGATGACTGAAGGTAATAATGCCGTCAAAAAAGCCTTCATTCTGAATGGTCAGTAACACCTCCTGCAGATGTTCCCAGGAGATGCGGCCGGGGAGGATACAGTTTCCCAGCTTCCAGGTTAAATAATACTGGGGTACAATGGTCAGAGGGTTGCTGACTATTATCGAGGCTAGAAACGCTGCAATGGTACTGACCCTCAGGGCTGCACTTAAGGGAATCAGGATAAGGGTTTGGATTGGAACCAAGGGAAGAACCCCCATGAATACACCAAATCCTATGCCCTGGGCCAGGTAATCCGGATCACCACGCAGTCGCTTGATGCGCAACAGGTAATATCTGGGCAGTCTGGAAAAATTGCGAATCATGGTCAGTTCAGCGGTGATCTGGAGTAGGCATCTTCGTCCGGACCTACGGGTTCACCAGTC
>CAZQKF010000379.1:0-3160 GCA_964593645.1 uncultured Desulfobulbus sp. | reverse complement strand
GCCTACGATGTGCAGCGGGCAGGTGCTCTTGAGGAAGCGCGAACCCTTTATGCCAGTGCCCCTGCATGCAGCGGTCGCAACCTGGTCATGGGCTCACAGGATACACGTTACGACTCTCTGGACACTGATCGGGAAACGGGGTGCATCCGAGACTTTGACCACTGTTATTCCAAAGACGGCGGCCTGGCCGTGCTCTACGGGAATATTGCTAAAAAAGGCTGCATAGTTAAAACAGCGGGTGTGGATCCATCTATCCTTCATTTCCAGGGCACGGCCAAGGTCTATCACTCCCAGGAAGCGTCCTGCGATGCTATCCTTGCCGGTGAGATCACGGGAGGCGATGTAGTATTTATCCTTTATGAAGGGCCGAAAGGCGGACCAGGCATGCAGGAAATGCTCTATCCAACATCTTACCTCAAATCAATTCATCTCGGTGCGGAATGTGCGCTGGTCACCGACGGACGTTTTTCCGGTGGAACCTCCGGGCTATCCATCGGTCATGTCTCACCAGAAGCGGGAGGCGGCGGAGCCATTGGCCTGGTTCGCAACGGCGATAAAATTGATATCAACATTCCTGAGCGGTCAATCAGCCTGGAAATATCTGATGAAGAACTGGCTACCCGAAGGACAGCCGAAGAGAAGCGGGGATCTGAAGCATTTACTCCCAAGCGGAAGAGGGAGATCTCCAAGGCATTAAAGGTGTATGCCCATTTTGCGGCATCTGCCGACAAGGGGGCAGTACGGATACTGCCTGAATAGAAAGATTATTTTCCAAATAAATCCTTTAGTTTGGTGCTGAGTTCACGAAGCCCGATTCAAATTGTTGGGCTTCGTGCCTCAACACCAACCTACATTTTGAAATCTGTGGGAATTTCTGAATTTTACCAGTCTACCATGTAGCAGGTCAACTCTCGATCCGCTTCAATATCTTTGCCCTCCATAAAACGGAGCATGGACTCGGCAGCCACCTTTCCCTGGTAGACGGCCTTGGCAGCAGTTTGCGGTCCGAGCACGTCATCACCGCCGGCAAAAATCCAATCTACCGTAGTCTGCAGAGTTTTTTGATTAACGGTGTAGGTTCCCCAGGATTCAAGCTTAAGGTCGACTCCCTTGTCCGCATCATGATTCACGTTCTGGCTGATGGCAGGGATAATGGAATCGGCATCGATGATGAAGTTGGAACCTTCAACAGTGACGGGACGCCGTCTACCTGAATCATCGGGTTCACCCAGTTCCATGCGAATACATTCCACACCGGTCAGCTTCCCCTCCTTGGCATGGATCTTGACCGGGGCTGCCAGAAATTCAATTTTAACACCCTCTTCCTCAAGATGATGAATTTCAGCAGCAGAGGCAGGCATCTCCTGTTTGGTACGGCGATAGAGGATAAACACTTCATCAGAACCGGTTCGCAGGGCAGTCCTGGCCACATCAATGGCCACATTACCGCCTCCGACAACAACCACCTTTTTACCGATATCAACCTCTTCGCCGGTCAACACCCGACGCAGGTAATCCACACCATGAAGCACCCCAATCGTATCCTCTTCACCCTCAATACCCAACTTGCGGCTTTCATGGGCACCGACACCAATAAAGACTGACTCATAGCCCTCGTCCTTTAACTGCTGCAGGGTCTTGTCACGGCCAATTGTGACACCGAGTTTGATCTCCACGCCGCAGTGTTTCAAGGCAGCCAGCTCGGCACCAATAATATCGCGAGGCAGGCGGTAATGAGGAATGCCAACAGCCAGCATTCCACCAAACACCGGCAAGGCTTCAAAAATCGTACATTTATACCCCTGGTGGGCAAGAATATGAGCCACAGTCATACCGGCTGGGCCTGCACCGACAATGGCTACTTTGCGACCGTTGGGTACGGCACAGTCGCGTGTCATGGTCTTGCCGTTGGCCACCATCCAGTCGGTCAGATATCGCTCAAGCATACCGATTGAAACAGCCTCACCTTTTTTGGCACGAACGCAGCTGCCTTCACATTGAAACTCATGGGGACAAACTCGAGAACAGACAGAGGGCATGGTACTGGTCTCACGTACTTTCCAGTATGCCTCTTCAAATTTTTTTTCCCGGAGCAGGAGGATAAAGCCGGGAATATCGTTTCGAATCGGACACCCCTTGATACAAGATGGTTTTTTACACTGCAGGCAGCGGTTTGCCTCAAGGATAGCCGTTTCCTCGTCAAATCCGGCAGTCACTTCCTTGAAATTGGTAATTCGTTCTGCAGGCGCAAGTTCTACAGGCTGCTGGCGGGGAATGGCCATTCGTTCTTTGGGTTTCATATCGCCTCCTTCAGTACTTGTATGATTTAATGGGATAACCACTTAAGTTATCAGAACATGGGGTAAAGAGCAAGAACTTGCTCAGAACAGCAAGCGGAACAAAGCGGGAAGGATGATAGAAATTGGGAGCGCACAAACAAAAAAGGCTGCCCGATTGGGGCAGCCTTTTTACACATCTATGAACCTTGCTTACTGACGGGCCAGCTCAGCAGCTCGCACTCGTGCAAGTGCTCTTTGCAGAGCAGCTTCAGCGCGTGTCCGATTCATCGTTTCAGACTGAGACTGAGCCTGAGCAAGTCTTTTTTCAGCCCGCTCCTTGGCCTGCATGGCACGATCTACATCAATATCATGTCCATATTCAGCACTTTCAACCAGGAAAGTAATTTTATTATTAGATACTTCGGAAAAACCACCACTTACCATCAGATATTTGGTCTGTTTATCATTTTTGAAGCTCAAGGTGCCTGTTTTAATCGTACTCAAAAAAGGAGCATGATTTGCCAGTACACCAAACTCACCGCCCACACCGGGTGCAGTGACAATATCAACATCATCGCTGACTACCGGACCGGCAGGTGTGACTACTTCGAGATGAATCTGTGCCATTGTAAATTACCTCTGCTTACGCTTTATGCCGAATCAAGCGTCAGCTTTCTCAGCAGCAGCTTTCTCAAGGGCTTCCTCAATGGTTCCAACCATGTAGAATGCATTTTCAGAAAGTTCATCATGTTTGCCGTCAAGGATCTCTTTGAAACCACGAACTGTATCCTCAACCTTACAGTACTTACCGTCCATACCGGTGAAAACCTCAGCAACATGAAAGGGCTGAGAGAGGAAACGCTGGATCTTACGAGCCCGGT
>CAZQKF010000378.1:0-3171 GCA_964593645.1 uncultured Desulfobulbus sp. | reverse complement strand
GCACCAGAACGGCTATATAAAACTCCTTGATCTTGGTTTGAATGGCCTCCCAGGAAACCGAAATGGCCAGAATCGTCACCAGGGTGGAAAGCAGTATAAAAAGAATGCTGATACCGTCGATCCCCAGATCATAGTTGATATTGAACGTGGCAATCCAGGCATGATGCTCGGTAAACTGCATCAAGTGGGTCGACTTGTCAAACATGAACCAGAGCGGCAGGGACATGATAAATTCAAGAAGGCCGACAATCAGGGCCATGGCCTTGATTGTCTGAACATCGTCTCGTTTAACAAGCATCAGGGAAAGACCACCGATGACTGGAAAAAAGATAAGTGCACTGAGCAATGGTACAGACATATGTATTACCGTGTGTATAAAGTATGAGTTGACGGTTTATCCATCTCTGCAGTTCCCCTTAACGGGTAAACATCCAGATAAAGATTAACAGAGCACCGCTTCCCATCCAGGCAAGATAATGGGACACCAGTCCATCCTGCAGTTTACTGAACATGACGGATATTCTACCGATTCCCCTGGGGATACCGTTGACGATGTTTTCAATAATCCCGATGTCCACGATCTTAAGCAGTACCTGACGGCTGAATCCTAACGTCGGGGTGACCAGACGATTGATATAGAATTCATCAATAAAGTATTTGTTCAGCAGCAGATTGTAGATCCGGGGCAGTCGCTCGACAATTTTTCCGGGCAGTTCCGGCCTGGTCAAGTACATGTAAAAGGCCAGGAAAATACCACAGCCGCCGGCAAGAACCGAAGTTCCCATCAGCATTGACTCACCGTACCCTGAGAGATGTACCTGGGGATGACCCAGCACCGGCCCTAGAAAATGAGCCCAGTGATTTTCACCACCCAGTATCTCAGGAATACCGAACCAGCCTGCAGCCACCGCACCCACAGCAAGCAGCATGAGCGGAATAGTGACAACCAGCGGAGATTCCTTGAGATGTTCTTTTTGTTTTTCCGTACCCCTGAACTCTCCATGAAAGATCAGGAAAAAGAGCCTGAAGGAGTAAAAAGCGGTCATAAAGGCAACCAGGGTACCGATAAACCAGGCAAACTTGCCGGCACCGATACTTGAGTTAAAGGCCATGAGCAGGATTTCGTCCTTGCTGAAAAATCCGGACAGCCCCGGAACACCTGAAATGGAGAGTGATGCCAGCAAAAAGGTCCAATAGGTAATGGGCATATAGCGTTTCAGGCCGCCCATGTACTTCACATCCTGCTCATGGTGCATTCCCAGGATAACCGAGCCGCAGCCGAGAAAGAGCAGGGCTTTAAAAAAGGCATGGGTAAAGAGATGAAAAACACCGGCTGAATAGGCACCGACACCACAGGCGATAAACATGTAGGCCAGCTGACTCACTGTAGAATAGGCGACCACACGTTTGATGTCCGTCTGCACCAGGGCAATGGTTGCGGCAAACAGGCAGGTGACCGAACCAAGGATTGTTACCACATTAAGGGCAAAGGTGGAGAGTTCAAACAGCGGATTACAGCGGGCAATAAGGAAGACACCGGCCGTAACCATGGTCGCGGCATGGATCAGGGCACTGACCGGAGTCGGCCCCTCCATGGCATCGGGTAGCCAGACATGGAGCGGAATCTGAGCTGATTTACCGATTGCACCGCACAGAAGGAGAATGGCAATGGCGGTGGGCAGATCAAAGGTCATGCCGAGTATTGAAAACGTACCTCCCACCAGCTGCTGTGCATGGGAAAAAACCTGATAATAATCCAGGCTGCCGAAGTTGACAAAAATCAGAAACAGACCGAGGATAAACCCGAAATCACCGAATCGGTTGACAATGAAAGCCTTTTTACCGGCATCGGCAGCCGAGACCTTTTCATAGTAAAAGCCGATTAACAGGTACGAGGAAAGGCCCACAGCTTCCCAGCCGAAAAAGAGCTGCATGAAGTTGTTGCCCAGCACCAGCATAAGCATGGAAAAGGTGAACAGGCTCAGGTAGGAATAAAAGCGGTAATATCCATCTTCGCCCTTCATGTAGCCCACCGAGTAAATGTGCACCAGAGAACTGATGCTGGTTACTACTATGAGCATCACCACGGTCAGCTGATCCACCAGAAAGCCCACAGCTACCTTTGTATTTCCGGAGTTAATCCATGTATAGAGGTCTGCATTGACGTAATGACCTGCCTTGACCATCAAAAATGCCTTTAAAGCACAGCCCAGCGAGATGAGAACCGCAATAATCGGAACCCAGTGTGCCCGAACTCCCAGCTGTTTACCCAGGAGAAAGGTGAAGAAAAATGAGGCCAGCGGCAGAAAGGGAATTACAAGGAGAAATCCGGGAATAGAACCGTTTTCCGTCGGTTTGACTATCTGCGGCCCATGGGCCCCGTGAGCCGGGCCGGCACCATGTTCTTCCTGGTCGGAAACACCATGATGAGCTGCCGGGGCAGCCTGATGTGCTGTTGTACTGTGCTGTACTGCCGCAACGGCGTGGTGCTCAGCTGCAGGAGCCGAATCGGGCAGCCAGCAGCCTGCGGCCAGGATTGTGACCAGTGCTATTATGGGGAAGAGACGCAATTTCATAGTTATCCCTTTAACTGGTTGATTTCATCGATGGAGATGGTTTTTCGACTGCGATACAGGGTAATGGCGATGCCAAGACCAATGGCCGCTTCAGCCGCTGCCACGGTAATAATGAAGAATGTAAAAACCTGGCCTCGCATGGAGTCGAGAAAATGGCTCATGGCCACCATGTTCAAGTTGACTGCGTTGAGCATCAGTTCAATGGAAAGAAACATGATAATGATGTTTCTTCGGCTGAGAAAGCCGCAAAATCCAATGGCAAACAGCAGGGCCGACAAGGCCATGTACCAGCTTAAAGGAATCACCGGTTGCCCTCCTTCAGTGTTCTTGATGTGCTCATATTCTGAGTACCAGGGGTATTGACTTGATATTTCATGGTGTTATCCTTCCCGGCCGGCAGCGGAATCCAGGGGTTTTTTCATTGCCAGCACCAGGCCGCCGATTACCGCAACAAGCAGGATCAGTCCTGCGATTTCAAAGGGAAAGATATAGGTTGAATACATCTCTATTCCCAGGGCCTTTGTGTGGGTGATCTCACGCACTCTTTCTGCGGGCCAGCTGCCTTTACTCCCCAGGGTAAATACGGGAAGAATAC
>CAZQKF010000377.1:0-3176 GCA_964593645.1 uncultured Desulfobulbus sp. | reverse complement strand
CGTCCCGGAATCACACCGGGTTCCCTTTTCATCCGTAGTTACGGACACCTGAAAACGGGTAGCAGTCTACCCAAAGCTCTGCTGTAAGTCAAGGGCAGGTTCAGCTGGGCCAGCCTGACTTCATGTTATGAGCGAAAATAAGAATATCGGTGCCGCTCAACTTTTTAGTCAGGTTACAGCTCGGCAACCTGAAAAAAACGCCCCGCTGGGAGTCGCATGTCAGGTAGTATTGTGTATGTGCCTGCCTCCCGGCTGCCCCAGCAGGTCGAGTTGAGTGCACCGAAACCCGACGACTGGGACAGGATATTTTGTTGAAATTCGCAGTTAGCCACCCAGTACCCTGAATCGTTTGTCCAGTTTCCAGAACCAGATGGCAAACTGCTGCTGGAACAAAAAACCAAGCGCTACCATCATGGCGGTTTCCGGGGTAAAGGCTGTAATGGCAAGACCGATGGCAATGGCCAGGTTGCGGAGTTCTACATTAAGAAGCAGGGTCATGGCATCTTTACGATTAAAAAAAAGCCGACCTGTCACTATACAAATCAGGAATACAAACATATACCAGAGCAGCACACTGGACACTGCCTGGAGCATCAATTCAGGATAACTAAACATCATACCGGCCTTCATGCTCACACTGGTAAAGACAACATACACCAGGCCCCAGGCGCTGGCAGCCGGCAGAAGTGGTTTAATTTTCGACTTAAATTCTTCAGGACTGTAGCGACGCATCAGAAGATTATAGGTAATCATACCCATGCACAATGGCAGGAAAACAACCAGGACAATGGTTTTACCAATATGCAACATATCAATTTCAACGAGCTTTCCCGCCAGCACATAAAGATATACCGGGGCAAGCAAAGAACCCAGTATAAGGTTTGCCGCACAAAGCCGGACAGAGGCCTTGACATTGCCACCGGCAAGCATGGTAAAGGCCACCACCATATTGCCGCCTGGTACAATGCTGATCAGCAGCAGCCCTGCCTGCAAATCCGGCCATGGTTTCAGCAGCATAGAGCCGATTGCCAGGGCCGCGAGGGGAAGGAGTAGAAAATTGAGCACCAGGTTGGCCCCAAGCAGATGCAGGTCGGTCAGCCGGAAAAGTTCCCGGGGCTGAAAACCGATCATTGCCGGGTAAATAACAAGAATTGCCACCGGAAGAATAAAAACTTTCAGAGGAGAGGTATCAATAACGCTGCCACAGAGCAGGGCCACTACTATCAGGATTGGTATAACGTAAATAAGGTTACGAGCCGGGAAAGTAAAGATTTTGCGTAGCATTAGTCATCTCCAACCGTGTAATTTTCATCCCATGAAGAAATTTTGAATTTTTGGGCCTGATTCTGATAATAGCGCCGATGTTCGGGGTCAAACCGAGCCGCCCGCATCTCTGCTTCAATAGCCTTCTCTGGCTGACCATTGGCCCACAAGGCCACGGCCAGGGTATCAAGCACATGGCCGCGCTCGCTGATCATTGCAGCCATTCCGGCTAACTCCAGGGCCCGAACAGGGTCACGCAGGGATTTATCTTTTGCCGTCAGCAGCAGCCAGGCCATATTATTGGCAAGATCAGGCTTCATGGGGGAAAGGGCCAGAGCCTTGTCATAGGCCTCCAGGGCCTTCTCTTCCATCCGGTTTTCCTGCATCAGGTCGCCCAGCAGCTGCAGCCAAAGGCTGTTGTTGGGTTCCTGCTCCAGTTTCTGCTCAAGCACGGCCTGACTGTAGCGCAGCTCATAGCCGCTCGCCAACTGATCAATATCCATCTGTTGCAGGGACCAGGACAGGATTCCAACCCCTATAAAATAACAGATGAGACTGGAGATAACCTTGCGGTCATGCCGTTTAATCCGCCCCTGATCCTTTTCACATTTTTCCAGAAAATTTATGCGCTCGCCAATGCCGAAATGATGCCAGCTCTTCTGATCACGAATATTACCACTCATAGCAGCAATTTTTTCAAAGGATCGAATCAGCGGTCCGCTTGTACCCTGGGCCTTGAAAACGTAGAGATCCGCCTGTCGTTCAAAGTTACGGATAAACCAGCCAAAGAGAAAACGGAAATAGAGGATCATCAGGGTCAGCACGAGCAGACCGCTTAAAAATGCCAGCAAGCCGTCCGGCGAAACGGGCAGCCGGCCGAGCAGCCGGTAAAACCAGTCGGAACTGAGCAGGAAATAGGGCAGCGGCTCTGCCAGTGCTCCGGCAAACAGGCTGAAACCTAAAAAAAGCAAAACATAAAAGACAAGGTGAAACTTCTTTACATGGCCGATCTCGTGGGCAAGCACTGATTCAAGTTCTTCTTTATCCAGCACCGAAATCAAGGCTGGGGTAACAAGAAGATACCTGAACCTCGGCACAAACCCCATAATTCCTGCTGTCAGCACCTGCCCTTCAAAGAGCGGCCAGTACAGAATTTCCGAGGAAAAATTCTGGCTGCGGCAGAACGCCTCAATTTCGCTGCGCAGCATCCCGGGTTCCATGGGCCTGCAGTTCCATAACCGCCGAACCAGCGGGGGGAAGAACAGGGCAAGAAAAAAGATAAACACCAGAAACAACAAAACATCGCCCCAGGGTGAGGTCAGCAGGTGCTGAAACCGGGGAAAGGGCAGAACAGCCAGTACATCAAAAACCAGAGAAAGAACCAGCCAAGGCAGGACAATGGGCAGGTTGGCTTTAATATTTGAAAAAATAAATTCAAGGGCAGTATATTTTCGGTTAAAGAGCAGCTGATACGCGGGCCGGGCCTGAATCCACATGAGGATCAGAAAAAGAAAAAACAGTCCCAACCCGGCCAGGTTTTCCAGCACAGGCAGAGAATTTCCCAGTGACAGCGGCTGCAGATAATACTTGAGGTCAAAGATAAAAACAGAGGAAGTAAAGACAATTACCGCCAGAATAGACAGTTTTTTTTCTGCAGCAAAATAGGCTTTTGAGCTTCCCTGCAAGGCCTTGCCGTACATTTTCCCGGCCAGTCGATAAAAGAAAAACAGCACCAGAACAAACAAGGACAGACCGTAATAGGGGGCAAAACTCGGAACCTGCGATGCAGTGGTGGTAGAAAAGACAAAAATTACCACCAGAAAATAGATAAGATTACTGTATATCATTTGTTCATTTCCATACCTTGGCGAAATTCCCTGTCAACACATTGCAGACGGGACGGTCTCAGTGAA
>CAZQKF010000376.1:0-3199 GCA_964593645.1 uncultured Desulfobulbus sp. | reverse complement strand
GCAACAACATTTTTAACGTTTTTGGCTGCACTGGCGACTGACGACGCTTTTTTTTCCACGTCAGGATTTTTTTTTACAACCATCTGTCCCTCACTTCGATCTTTTATTAAAGCCCGGCGGAAATTGGTCTAAAATCTCCCGAACATATTTATCAATAGCTGTCTGCTGCTTTTCCCGGCTCGTGTACTGACCGACTATGCCGGTGCCCAAACCCCGCCAGATCAATGACCTGGCAGAAGTGTCGACTATATCAATTATCAGGGTTCCCTCCTGGTAATAACTGACGTCAACTCTGCTGCCATACGCACTACCGCCCCACCATGGATCATACCAGGGATCGCGGTAATAGCCGTGTGGGCCGCCCCAATCCGTAACACGCATCTTTTCTTTAACCACTGCCTGAAGCACAATAAGAACATCAGCCTGCGCAAATTCCACAAGGCGATACCCTCTGTCCTGCATATAGCTGTCAATTGAGGCAATGATCCGCTTTTTCAAAAATGGATTGCGGGCAAGTTCATCATCAATAATGCCGGATTGCCCCCAGCCATAGGTCTGAATCGTCGAGAAATTATAAGACGGATCATAATCGGAATTCACACTGACAGTACTACAGCCGCTAACAGCAATAAAAAACAGTAGAGGCAAACACCATAAAATACGGCGCATTATACCCTCCTAAAAAAACTAGAAAATGCTTCAAGATAAGAACCACTCTTAGATTAGCAAAAAAGCTGCTGCTTGTACAGCATGTTTACAAAAACCGGGAACCTTATGAAAAAATTTGAAAAAACGGTATGCTCATCTGGTTTTAACATTGATCAGGCAGGCGGGGTTTTCATACTCGACAAGCTCAGCCACCAGGGAGCCTATCAAAATTTTAGATTCAATTACAACCGGTACCCGGCAGACATCATTAGTCAGCCAGAAAACCGTATCACCGTCCTTTTCATAGAGCCCCTTGAAACTCATCTTTGGTATCACCTTGATGGTCTCAACCCGGCCAAACATTGAATCAAGACCTTCAACAGCTAAAACCTGTACCGCAACTTCATGCCTCTGCTCATCAACAAAAGTTGGAATGATTTCCTGACGGCCGAGGCTCAACTGCAGGGCACGGGTAATAAAAAATGAGGAAAACTCATTATACGACTGGCCTTCCATGACGTACTTGCGCTGCGGGTTGTTATTCTTGCGATACAGCACAACAAAATTCTGCTGATCATACAAGGTCAGTCTATGGACATCCATATCACTCCCCTCAAGCTGATGAACCTCATAGCGATAGGGAAGCTTCAGGGGGCCGCGAACAAAGGTGGTAAAGGTGTCATTGACCGGATAAAAAAGCTTAAACAGACCGTAATCCGTTACCCGGGCAGTGATTGCCAGACCTTCACCTGTTGCTGACGGAGTGAGGGTCATATACAGATCACCAATTTTGATACCGCCGGACCAGGATATAGAAAAATGCATGGATTCCTGACCGGAAAAGATTACAGCCAGGGCATCGGAATCAATGGCCGGGGATATTTCTTCAGCTGCCGACATCCTGGGCAGGCAGACCAGAAAAGCAAGGAGGAGGAACAAACATTTCATCGTAACCGCAGGCAGATAAAAGAATACAGCATGCTGTAATTACTTACGAAACCATGAGCAGAGAAATCCAGGTTACAATAAACAGGGTCAGAGCAATAAAGCCGTTCATGGAAAAAAATGAGACCTGGATTCGGGACAGATCCTTTGGATTAACAACGAGGTGTTGATAAAAAAGTGCACTGCCGGTCAATACAATGCCGATATAGTAGACAAAATTAAGTCCCTGCAGGTATCCGGTCAGCGTAAACAGTGCAAAGGCAACGACATGAAACAACACAGCCAGGCGAAAGGCATTTTTACGGCCAAAGGTTGCCGGCATGGAATATAATCCGACCTTGCGGTCAAAGTCGGCATCCAGGCAAGCATATACGCAGTCAAAGCCAGCCACCCAGAACAGTACGCCCAGAGATAATACCCAGGGATAACCGGACAAGGTGCCGGCCACAGCCACCCAACCGCCCAGGGGTGAAAAGGCCAGGGCAATACCTAACACAACATGGCACAACCAGGTAAACCGCTTGGTCAGCGAATAGACAAAAGTGAGTGACAGGGCAACAGGTGCTATCATCAGCGCCATAGTGTTCAACATCCAGCAGGCGGCAAAAAACATACCCGAGGATAACACAACCATCAACCAAGACTCGGTCATGGTCACGTCACCGGCTGGGATTGCCCGCTTGGCGGTACGCGGGTTGGCTGCGTCAAAACGGCGATCGACAATACGGTTAAAGGTCATGGCCGCAGTCCGGGCCCCGACCATGGCAATGATCACCCAGAAAAATACTGCCGCCGACGGTACGCCTCGACCGGCTAAAAAAGCACCCATCAGGGCAAAAGGCAGGGCAAAAACCGTGTGCTTGAACTTGATCATCTCAAGCATGATCTGTATTTTCTTCAGCATGTCATACTCCCTGCCAACGGGGAAGATCTGTAATATGCATCCCTATCTGATCGCAAAGCCTGCCGGCAAACTGACGGGCCATGGCAGACAGGTCAGCAGGTTGCAGGTAAAAGGAGGGCATGGGCGGACAGATAATCGCACCGGCATCATGGAGAGCCAGCATATTGCTAAGATGAGTGCGATTAAGTGGGGTTTCCCGGACAGCTAGCACCAGCGGTCGTCGCTCTTTTAAGGTGACATCGGCGGCCCGGTGGATCAGGTTGCCGGAATAGCCTCCGGCAATGGCGCCCATGGTACCGGTGGTACAGGGCAGAATAACCATGGCATCATAACAGGCCGACCCCGAGGCTACGGGGGCGGTAAAATCATCTGCTGCAAACCAGCGGCTTACCCCGGCAAGGTCACCGGGCAGCAAATCCTGCTCGATTGTGAGTACCTTTCTACCGCAATCAGAGATAACAGCATCCACCTTAACTCCCTGGCCGGAAAGCATCTCCAGGAAGGGCTGCACATACAGCATGCCGGTGGCACCGGTTATACCTAAAATAATGCGGCGCGGTAACATCTGCTATTTTATCCCGACATAAATTGAGACTATCCCAAAAGTCATGGGCTTACGTTCTACATGGGCAAACCCAGCTTCACGCATCATGGAGAGCAGTTCTTCGGGCTCGTAAAAGGCGGCAATGGATGAGGCAAGAT
>CAZQKF010000375.1:0-3205 GCA_964593645.1 uncultured Desulfobulbus sp. | reverse complement strand
ATGGTTGAGGTCATCTGCAGCAGGGACTCATAGGTTTCCACATCAAACAGCGACCGGGGCATAACCGTACCGCCACCGCCACCGCCTGCATGGAGCAGGCGAGCGAGATCATTGCGGAGCAGATCAACGATCATCACATTTTCACTGCGATTTTTCGGATCGTCATGCAGTTGCCTGCGCAGCTGCGCATCCTCTGCCGTAGTTCTCCCTCGACCCAGGGTTCCCTTCATGGGGCGAACCCGGATTCCTGCACCATCTGCTCTGAAAAAAAGTTCCGGTGAAAAACTGAGAATATCCCGGCCACTCCGGCGAATCCAGGCTCCGTAGGATACAGATTGATTACGACGCAGAGCCAAATAAAGCGCCGCAACAGATCCGCTGAATGAAAAATCAAGGGGCAGGGTATAGTTGACCTGGTAGGTATCTCCAGCATTGATATACTCTTTTATTTTGTGCACGGCCTGCAGATACTGCGTACGTTCAACTGCCGTCTTCAGGTCACTGCAGCTGCAGGTACGCGTGATGGAACCGACAACAGACCATGATTGATTGCCGCTGAAACCAGACGTTGCGTGGTCATAGATCAACGGTTCATCGTACACACCCAGCACGGCCAACGGTTGCTCAGATGCAGTACTGCTGCCGCCTAAAAAGCTGCGCAGCCGTGGTTCAAGCAGATAGCCGAACTCGTAGGCCAGCCAGCCGGCCACAAAAAAACCCTGCCCGCGCAGCCGGTCTGCTGCTGCCAGAAACTCATCAGCATTATCGGCACGGGTGCAGACCAACTGCTGCCGGGAGTTGCGAAAGAGCAGCGACTGGTGGTTTTCTCCGGTCACACGGGAGCTTTCGAGAAAGACAAAATCTTCTTCCTGCTCCAGCTGCGTGGTAATCCCGGCTATGGCTGCGTCGTCAAAGGGTTCCATACCTGCGTCACTGTACATCAAAAAAAACAAAAAGTAGTCCGGATTGCCTCAAACAGAGCAACACGCCGGATTAAAAGTTTGTAGCAAGTTGCTCACTATATAACAACATTTTCCCACCATTCCCGTTCGCTTTAATATTGCGTTAAAGGCAATATTATTCTATAGTGCGAGATTACTGTTCTTTTCCCAACTTTTTAGATACCAGGCCGTTCCTGTCAAATCCGTCTCAGGTGGAATTGCCGGGCAGCGCCCCAAAAAAGGAGGTCATCATGCTCATTAAAGACTGGATGGCATCGTCCATGCTGACCGTGGATATCAACACGTCTGTCATGCGTGCCACCCGGACCATGAAAGAAAACAACATCCGCCGTCTGCCTGTGCTCTCACAGGGAAAGCTGGCTGGTGTTGTCACCGACCGTGACCTCAAGGAGGCCTCGCCCTCCTCCACATCCGAGATGGATATTCACGAGATGTATTACCTGCTCTCGGAGATGAAGATCAAGGATGTAATGACCGACAAGTGCATCTGTCTGCATGAAGATGATACCCTGGAAAAGGCTGCACTGGTCATGCTGGAAGAAAAGATTTCCGGAGTCATGATCCTGGGCACGGACGGCAATCTGGTTGGATTGGTCAGCGAAACAGATGTCCTGCGGGGCTTTATCCATGCCACCGGCATCCAGGACGGCGCCCACCAGCTGGTCATTGACATGCCGGATGCTCCGGGATCGGTCACCAAAACACTCGACATCATCCGCAACCATGATGCGCGGGTGCTGTCCATTCTCACCTCTTTTGATGACGCTCCACATGGCCAGAAGCGTGTTTCCATCCGCTTCACCCTTGACGAGGGCGAAATCGAAAAACTGCAGCAGGAGATCACTTCTCTTGACCAGTACAATATAGTACACCACGGCAAGGACGAGCTGCAGAACCTGCCGACTAAATAACAAGGCTATTATTAATTTTTCCGGCACCTGTGCCGGAGAACGTCAACTCATCGACTAAGGAGAATATTCATGTCGCGAAAAATGGTAACCATAGACGGAAACCAGGCGTGTACCCATGTTGCTTACGCCACCAGTGAAGTCATCACTATCTACCCCATCACCCCTTCTTCGCCCATGGCGGCTGAAGCTGATGCAAAGGCAAATGCAAAACAAAAGAATATCTGGGGATCCATCCCGGTTATCTCTCAGATGCAGTCTGAAGGCGGCGTGGCCGGCTCCCTGCATGGTTCCCTGAACTCCGGCACCCTGTGTACCACATTTACCGCATCCCAGGGCCTGCTGTTGATGTTGCCCAATATGTACAAAATAGCTGGTGAGTTGACCCCTACTGTTTTTCACATCACTGCCCGCTCCCTCGCAGCCCAGGGACTTTCCATCTTCGGGGACCATGCCGATGTCATGGCCTGCCGCCAGACCGGCTGGGCAGCACTGTGCTCCCAGAACGTCCAGGAAGCCCAAGACTTTGCCCTGATTTCCACCCAGGCAACACTGGCCTCCCGTATCCCGTTCATGCATTTCTTTGACGGGTTCCGGACCTCGCACGAAATCCAGAAAGTTGAGCAGCTCACAGAAGACGACATGCGAACAATGATCGATGAGGATCTGATCGTTGCCCACCGCGAGCGTGCCCTGACCCCTGACCGGCCCTCCATGTGCGGTACTGCCCAGAACCCGGATGTCTACTTTACCGGTCGTGAGACGGTCAACAAATATTACAACGCTGTTCCCGGTATTGTTCAGGACACCATGGACAAATTCGCTGCCCTGACCGGCCGCCAGTATCACCTCTTTGATTATCATGGTTCTCCCGATGCCACCGATGTTGTGGTTATCATGGGTTCCGGTGCTGAAATTGTTGCCTCCACTGTTGATTACCTGGCTGCCCAGGGGCAGAAAGTCGGCGTAGTTATTGTCCGCCTGTTCAGGCCCTTTGATGCCAAGGCCATGGTTAACGCCCTGCCTTCCACTGTTGAACGCATCACCGTGCTTGACCGCTCCAAAGAGCCGGGATCCATGGGCGAGGCCCTGTACCTTGACATCCGCGCCGCAGTAGGCGAGGCTGTTGAGGCCAACCCGACCCTGTTTACCCCGCTGATCCTGTCTGGTCGCTACGGACTTGGTTCTGCCGAATTCAACCCGGCCATGTCCAAGGCAGTCTTTGATAACATGGCAGCCATGGCCCCTAAGAATCATTTTTGTGTAGGGCCCCATGATGATGTAACCTTCAGCAGCCTTGACTTTGACAAGAACTTCAATATTGAAGGCGACGAT
>CAZQKF010000374.1:0-3211 GCA_964593645.1 uncultured Desulfobulbus sp. | reverse complement strand
GCCATGCCCCGGTTGATGCAGTGACCAGCAGCGAGAGCAGGACTGCACAGGCAAGGCCCAGCCAGTGTGTGCGGCAATAGGTCAGCAGTCGCTGCCAGATACGGGTGTCGGAGATGCGGCCGACCTTGCCCTCTTCAAAATAGCCGAAGTTACGCATCCAGGCCTCCCTGCTGTTTGGCGGCCATGGCCTGATACAGTGTATTGCTAACCAGCAGTTGCTGATGACTGCCCTGACCGGTAATCCGCCCCCTGTCCAGAACAATGACATGATCCGTACTGGAGAGGAGCTTTAAACGGTGGGAGACTATCAGGACAGTTTTACCCTGGAGACGGGAACGAATTCCGGCAAAGACCTGCTGCTCGGTTTCGACATCCAGGGCAGACAAAGCATCATCAATAATCAGAATCCGGCGATCGGCAAGCATGGCCCGGGCCAGGGCAATGCGCTGTTTCTGGCCGCCGGACAAACGGATTCCACGTTCGCCGATAACAGTGTTATAGCCCTCTGCCATCTCCATAACTTCAGTGTGCACAGCGGCTCGCTCGGCAGCGTCCTGAATTTCGGCCGGAGTTGCATCGGGGACGGCCAGGCTGATATTTTCTGCAACTGATCCGGAAAACAGCACAGGCTGCTGCCCCACATAGCTGATTTGTGACCGAATTACAGACGGAGTAAAATCATTGACATCATGGTCGGAAAAAAACAGCATCCCCGGGTCTACCGGATACTGCCTGGAGAGTAGCCTGCACAGGGTTGATTTGCCCGATCCTGTGCTGCCGGCAACGCCGAGAATGCCGGGCCCGATTTCAAGATCAATGTCTACCAGGGCAGCTTCACCGCCTCCTGGATAACGGAAAGACAACTTACGACAATTGAAAGTACAGATTGTACTCTGCGGTTCCTTGCCGGGGCGGGCCGTATCAGAAAGCAAAGGCCGGGCCATCAAAAGCTTATTAATTCTGGCCAGAGAAGTCAGCCCGCGCTGAGCAAGATTGGTCACCCAGCCCACTGCCATCATGGGCCAGATCAACATGTACATATAGGTGACAAAAGCGACAAAATCACCCAGGGTGATTGTCTGGGCAATCACCTGTTTGCCGCCGAAATATAAAACAAGCAGCATACCGATATTGCCGACAAGGGTGGACACCGGAAAGAGCAGTCCCTGGATGACTGCAACCTTGAGATTTTCCTCAAGATATTCCCGACCCAGGGATTCAAACTCTTTTACCTGTCGTCGTTCCCGGGTATACCCTTTTATCAGCCGGATAGAGACCATAGTATTACGGGCAAACTCGGTCAGCAGGGCAAACTGCTGCTGTACCAGGTCAAAGCGCTTATGGAGTTTACCCGACAAGACCTTGGTGCACAGAGCCAGCAGCGGCATGGGAATAATGGCGATCAGGGTAAGGGGCAGGCTGATCCCGGCCATGAAAAACAGGGCGGCAGTCGACATAACCAGAGCGTCAGCCGCAGCAACCATGCCCATGCCGCAGGCCATCTGTACTGCAGACAGGTCATTGGTGGCATGGGCCATGATGTCGCCGGTGCTGTGGCGATCAAAAAAAGGCCGATCCATCTCAAGGATATGGGCAAACAGCCGGTTGCGCAGGATTTTTTCAAGTCTTCTTGAAAACCCAATGATCAGCGTACGCCAGCAGAAACGAAGCACGGCAATGGCCGCTGCAGTTAACAGGATATATCCGCCCGTAACCAGCAGACTATGTCCGTTTGCCGACCCGTCTGCCAGGCTGTCCACACCGTGTTTTAAATACTTTGGAATAGTGAGTTGGAGAAAATCAACACTGAGCAAGGCCAGAAAACCAATGAACAAACGCCGCCGATACCTGAAAAAAATGGGCGCAATCAGACACAGCAGAACTCGCAGATCCGGACGAGCCGGTTTGCTATTTTCAGAATGTACAGCGTTCATAACCGGGCCGCAGCAAGATGTTTCTTCAACCCGACTTGGTCCGCAGAAGTTCGTTATAGGCGGTGGTCAATTCGATAAAGGCTTCATGATCACCACCTTTGTCGGGATGCATGGTCTGGGCTTTTTTACGATACAGCTTAATCAGAGCTGATCTGCTGAGCGCAGAAAGTTCTGTCTGTTTGAGACCAAAAATAGTTGTCACCTCGCGCATGGACATCCGGCGCGATCCCTTTAATGGACCGGATTGATGACCGCTGCCGAAATGAATGCGGGCAAATTCATCCCAGGTCTGACCGCCCGGGAACGAATAGTCAAAAAACATGATCACGTAACGAATCATGTAGGAGACCAGTCCTGCATTCCGCTCCAATCCCTTCCAGAACGACTGGTCGTTGTCAAGCAGGCAGACTTCCTTTAAAAAATACTCGTCAAGGCGTTCGCCGTCCAGGGCGTGGGGCATGGTCCGGGCACAGCTTTCGCTGAAATACTGCTGCAGATCAAAAATGGCAAAGATATAGCGTTTATACTCCTGAGGTCCCAAATCCTGCTCCCGTTCCAGGATCATCTGTTCCAGTTCATCCCGGGATTTATCAAGCAGGATTTTAAACAGCGAAGGTGAACGGTCAAGTTCCCGTAGATCGGTCTGGCCGAAACGGAGAAAATGAATGCGCCTGCGATCAAAGACATGCGTTTCATCAAAGATACGCTGCCGAGTCTGCGGATCCATCCGCTTCCAGGCCCGATTCACGGTTCTATTTAAAAACGGATCAATCCTGGTACGGATATACGGGTCAAGAAAGGGCAGGAAGAAAGATTCCACCTCATCGTACTCGACAGAAAATCCGGCATTTTTCAACTTATCAAAGACAGAGTCGTCAATATAAAACGAAGAACCACCTGGATAGACGATATACTGTTCAGGATCATCACCAAGATCAATCAGGTCGCGATTACGGTAAATCTCACCGTCAAGAAAGGATTCGCGCAACAGATAATGAAGACGATTATTAACAAAGCGGCGGGCGAGGTACATAGAATATGAGAAAAATAGATACTGTGGCAGATCGCGTACCAAGAGAACCGGCAGCCGGTTTCAGGTACTGCCCAGCAACTCCTGAACAGTTGTCACAAGTTCTTTAATATCAAAAGGTTTGGCAAACACACGATCGGCTCCAAGCTCCATAGCTGCAGGCAGATAGGCCTCAGGCCCGATTCTGCCGCCACCGGAAATTGCAATAATTTTAACATCCGGATATCGTTTTTTCACAACAGAAATG
>CAZQKF010000373.1:0-3213 GCA_964593645.1 uncultured Desulfobulbus sp. | reverse complement strand
CCGTCAGCCGATCATGATGTTAATGACATGATTCCGTTTTGAACCTGGGCATGGTTACCGTTGTCGTTGATACCCGGGAACAGGAGCCTTACGGATTTGATTCGGAATTTGTGTCATCAGTCCGTAAGACCCTCCCGGCGGGAGACTATTCCATCGAGGGGTTTGAAACCCGGGTGGCAGTGGAAAGGAAATCCATGGCGGATTTTGTTTCCACTGTCATCCGAGGCAGAAAGCGTTTTTACAAGGAGCTGGAAAAGCTCCGTCACTATGACGCAGCCTGCGTCGTTGTTGAGGCAAATTACCGGGATGTTCTCGGAGCCTGCTATAAAAGCGATGCCCATCCAAACACCATCATAGGAACCATAGCCTCCATTATCATCGACTTCGGTGTGCCTGTGTATTTCTGTTCAGACCGTCAGGCTGCCTGCCGGTTTGCCTACGAGTTTTTAATGCGCTTTCACCGGAGGTTCGCTCAATGCCAAGAAAAACAAACTCCCCGGCAAAACTCCGGGGAAGAATAGAGAGAGTTTATTATGCCGGGCCAAAGTTTTCCGCAGGCCGTTTGCTCACATCCACTGGAGATGAAATTCAGTTTGCCGGAAACCTTTTTGCCCGGGAAAACCAGCCCGTGGTCCTGCTTGGGACGTGGGCCACCCATCCTAAATATGGTCGTCAGTTCAAGGTTGAAACCATGGAGCATGATCTTGATCTGGACCCGGAAGGATTGATTCATTATCTGGCCAATCACCCGGACATCAAGGGGATTGGCCCAGCCAAAGCCCGCCTTATTGTCGAAGAGTTCGGCGATTCATTTGAAGACACACTGATTGAATCTCCGGAACTCATTGCCGCAAAAGCCAGAATCTCCCTCGTTGCTGCCAATAGGTTAAAGGATGAATGGTGTAAAAACCGTAGTGTTAATGCCGTACTCACATGGCTGTCAGCCTTTGGTTTGACCCACCATCAAGTAACGACACTCGTCGATAAACTCGGCAACAGCTGTTTGGATATACTCAAAGCAGACCCGTATATCCTCATTCGGGAGCTGCGGGGATTCGGCTTTAAAAAGGTCGATAAGATTGCCCGCAAGCTCGGGACTCCCAAAGATCATCTTCCTCGAATCCGCGCTGGTATTCAGTATTGCATTCAGGAGGCTCTGGATCAGGGAAACTGCTGGGTCGAATATGAAGATCTGGTTGATCAGGCAAATCTTCTTCTGGTTATGGATAATCTCGACAGCCGAATTCAGATTGAAACAGCTCTTGATAACTTGATCAATGAAAAACTGCTTTCGTGTGAATCTCACGGCGGTCGCTTTCTTGTGGCATTGTCGGACATCCTTAAAATGGAGCGGGACATCGCCGCTATCTTTACCAAGGCAGATGAGCCCAATCCTCATTTCAAAAACACACGCAATCTGCAGAAGCTGATATTACGTCAGGCCGAAACACTGAATGAAAAGCAGTTTGATGCGGTTCAATCAGCCCTGAAGAATTCCATCAGCCTGATATCCGGTGGAGCCGGTTCGGGCAAAAGCTATACGGTTTCAGTCATCAACGCTGTATGTGAGGAATGCGATCTGGAAGTGGTTTTATCCGCTCCCACGGGCAAGGCGGCCAAGAGGCTCGAAGAAGTCAGCGGGCGCACAGGGACCACTATTCACCGACTGCTGGGCTATGATGGTAAATCATTTTCTCGCGACAGCAATAATCCTATCGATACCGATATCCTTATTATTGATGAGTTCTCCATGGTGGATGTCCCTCTGGCCTGGCATCTTTTTAATGCCGTGGATTTTGCCAGAACAACCATTGTTATTGTGGGTGATCACAACCAGCTTCCGCCAGTAGGTCCTGGAAACATTCTTCGGGATCTCATCCACTCGGAAGCCATTCCAACTGTCATTCTGGATAAAGTGGTCAGACAGGCCGGTGTACTGAAAGAAAACAGCACGGCCATCCTGAAAGGTGAAGTAAGAAAAACCAGTGAATCCAGTGCACACGGTTGTCGGGATTGGTATCTGGCGGATCAGTTTACAGACCCGATGGCCGCCCGAAATTTCCTGCTGGATCTTTTTGACAAACGACTCGATGCCCTCGGCTTTGATTTGATTAAAGACGTGCAGGTACTGACACCTACCCATAAGGGGCCGCTTGGAACAAAATCGCTGAATGAAGACCTGCAGAAACTGATTCAGAAACGCCTGTGGAATGTCAATACCCCTGATACAACTCCCGGTCGCAGACCTCCTTTTCTGAAGCACGACAAGGTTATTCAAACCCGAAACAATTACGACATCAATGTGATGAATGGAGCCATCGGTCATGTGGTCGATGTTTTGCCAAACGGCATGTTGTTGATCGACTTTGAAGGTGCGTCAGTGGAAATTGAAAAAGGCTCGCCAAATCTTCAGGACATTCAGCTGGCCTATGCTTTGACCATTCATAAAACCCAGGGATCGGAATTTCCGTGTGCTGTGGTGGTTGTTCATAAGGCACATTCCTTTATGCACCATCGGAACCTGCTCTACACTGGTGTCACCCGTGCCCGTAAGACAGCAATTATATTGGGTGACCGCTGGGGAATCCGCAATTGCGCCAAGAAATGTCAGGTGGATGACAGAAAGACATTCCTCTCCATTTTTTTGAATAATACAAATAGCCCTGAACAGCAGACAGCTCGCGGGGGCACAATGAGTATGGGGAGGACAGATAATGTCAGAGAATATTACCGTCTGATAACCGAGCTCGATATCGGTGATGTGGCAAGGGAACTCCTTGCGGGGAAAATAACACAGGAATCCCGGCAGAGGCTTCAATGCGACTGTCCACATCATCAAAGCCAGTCGCATCGATCACTGCATGTGATGCTGGATAAACAGGGATGGTATTGTTTCGGTTGTGGTGTGGGCGGTGATGTCCTGCAGTTGGTTGAGTTTGTTCAATCGGGCGTGGTTACGGCCGGACAATCGGGTCCCATGCCTGATAGTCATCGACAGGCCCGGGATTTTCTTGCTGAAAAGGCCGGAATGCCTCCTTTGTCACGGTATGGGCTTACACAGGAGCGCTTGGAACAGACGGAAAACGACCGCTCTTTTGAGATACGCGTTAAAGATGCACTGACCGAACTGGCGCGATACTATCATCAACGGTTGAAGGGAAATCCGGAAGCTCTGACGTGGCTGAAAGAAAAATATGCCATCAGCGATGAAAC
>CAZQKF010000372.1:0-3214 GCA_964593645.1 uncultured Desulfobulbus sp. | reverse complement strand
CTTATTCTCATCGGTAATACCCGGCCCGAAATCGATAATCTCTACAATCACCCGGTCCTCTGCTGAAGTGGCAACCAGCTTCAGTAAACCTCCCTCGGAGGCGTATTTAATACCGTTGACGAGAATATTTTCAAAAACAGTTTTTAAAATGGGCAATCCCTTGATAACCATTCCTTCCGGAATCTTGGTGGTCAGTGTGATCCCGGCCTGTTTCATGACCGGTTCCAGCTGTTCTGCCAGGTCTGTCAGTATCTGCGTCAAATCAACCTCACCCAGGACCAGCGTCGAGGTCATCAGGACCTCTGAAAGTACATCCACATCGCGAATAAGGTGGAGAATATGACTAGAGCATTGGTGGATATCTTCAATATCATCCAGAAGATCTCCCAGATCATCAGGCTCTTCCAGCAAGAATTCCGCCGTATTTAAAATGGCTCCCACCGGCGTGCCAAGATCATGCCTGAGCATACGCATCAGCAGCACTTTGAGCCGATTTGCCGTCCTGAGATGCTCCGCTGTTTTCTCAAGGGCCCGTTCCATATTCTTGCGTTCAGTGATATCACGAAGGATTTCCAAAGCACCCAAAAGTTGGCCGTCTTCATCATAAACAGGTGAAGCCGTAGAGTGGAGAATGATCTCCCTGTCCGGGTTATGCATATGAATTATCGACTCATGCTCATGTCGCTTACCGTCTTTAAAAACCCGTTGCACCGAACAATGGACGCAGGGCTTGTCTGTATCGTGTAACCAGCGAAAGCACTTTCCCCCGGTCTCAATTGACGGGAACCACTCTCTGCTGCGCTGATTTCGCAAGATAATCCGCATATCCGGTGAAATAATGTGGATAATATCAGGAGCGGCATCCAGAACATGCTGGTAAATGGCAAGCTGTTTTTCAAGAGAAGTTTTCATGACACCCGAAAGTAAAGAGGAAACTGTGCAGAAAATTCATTGCAACTCCAGGTAAACCTTTCGGTAATCCCTGCTCAACAAATTATCCCATGGCCTGGGCAAATGACATACAACATTCCAAGCTTAATTATATACCCAAGTACCGGGGTACCACTCTCAACCCGGTTGCACAATAAAAAATCATAAAATTATTATCATTAAGGATACTCAAAAACATCAGCCAACGTGAAAAGGACATGAAAAATCTATAAAAACAGGAAATTACATATATTAACAGAACAAAACAACGGATACGCCGGTTCGGTCAAGGTCCTCCCCCCCCAAAAGGTGATCAGACAACTGCAACTTACAATGAGCTCTTTCTGAAACTCCAAAAATCCGGATGAAGCATGGCCAGGAAGGGAATTAACTCCAGGCGACCGACGATCATGTTGATGGTAAAAATAATTTTAGTCGTAACGGTCAGGCCGCCGAAGCTGCCCATGGGGCCGATCTCGCCAAATCCCGGGCCGATATTACCAATGGTGGCGGCCGTGCCCACCAGGCCGATAGCGCCGTTTTTCTCGAGGATAGTAACAGCAAGGGCGGAACATGTCATCAGAACAAGGTAAAACATAAGAAAACCCAGTATCTGACGACCAATATCATCCGCCACACTTTTGTTGTCTATCTTGATGGACAAGACAGCCTGGGGATGAATAATCTGGGTTATCTCACGCTTGAGGTATTTCAAACCAAACAGGACCCGGATAACCTTGACTCCGCCGCCGGCAGATCCGGCACAGCCGCCGACCAGCATGACCGTAAAGAGAAGAGTCTGGCCTGCCACGCTCCACAGGGCAAAATCAGCTGAGGAAAAACCGGTTGTGGTGATGAGGGAGACGATCTGAAACAGGCTGTCCCGGACAGAATCCAGCCAGCTACCCGTTTCGCTGGCCACCACGGCACCCCAGAGACAAACAGATGCCAGCATGACAATCAGAAAATAAAAACGAAACTCCTCACTCTGGATCAGCGCCTTTGTCTTGCCCTGGATAAAGAGCCGGTACTGGAGGGCAAAGTTACCCCCGGCCAGAAACATGAAAAAGGTGATAATCCAGACAACCGAACTGTTGTCATAGCCCATGATGGAGAGGGGGTTGGGTGAAAAACCACCGGCTGCCATGGTGGAAAAGGCATTGCAGACCGCATCAAACAACGGCATACCAACAGAGACGAGAAGGATAACCTCAACAACGGTCAGGACAACGTAGACCAGCCACAGGGCCTTGGCCGTGTGGGTGATGCGCGGGGTTACCTTTTCCTCAGTGGGACCGGGTGCTTCGGCAAAAAACATCTGGCGGCCGGCCACGGCAAACTGGGGCAGGATAGCCACAAACAAGACGATAATTCCCATACCGCCCAGCCACTGGGACAAGCTGCGCCAGAAAAAAAAGTCTTTTGGGTAGAGGGAAAAATCAGTGAGAATGGTGGCCCCGGTGGTGGTAATACCTGAAATTGATTCAAAGTAGGCATCCACGGGAGACAGGCCGTAAAACAGGTAGGGAATTGCGCCCATGGCCCCGGTAACGACCCAGGCCAGGGAAACAATCAGCATTCCTTCGTTACGCTTGATATCATCAAAATTACGGGAAAAACCGCCGTATTTCTGAAAGAGCAGTCCCAGGCTGACAGAGGTGAATGCCGCCGTGATAAAGGGAAGAATGGAGTTGTATTCCTGCGCTGCCAGGGCAACACCAATGGGCGCGAGCATGATAATGCCGAAGGCGACCAGGATCAGGCCCAGTGCATTGAGGATGTTGGCGGTCTTCATTCAGCAAAGAGCTTTTTAACGGTCTCGGCATCCTCTGCCATGGTGAAGATCTTCAACTGATCACCAGGTTTAAGCATCGTCTCACCGGTGGGGATAAGCAAACGTCTTCCTCGTTTCACTATACCGATAATGGCCTGGGCACCGAACTGAACATCCATGACCCTGGTCTCAGTAAAGCTGTCCGGCAGCCTCAGCAGCAGCACTTCACCCTGCCCTCCTTCCACCAGAGCCAGAATATCCACATCGCGGGCCTGAACCCGGTTCAGCAGCTCGGTCAGGGCAGATTCTCTGGGTGAAACCACCACATCAATACCAACTTTCTCAAAAAGCTGCGCCGTCCGGGCATCACTGACCCGGGTAATAATACGCCGTCCGGTGCCAAGCTGTTTCACAAGCAGCGAGCAGAGCAGGTTTTTCTCATCATTATTGGTAATGCAGACCGTGACATCGGCCTGGAGGCGCTCGTTGAAGTGCTCGATGGCAAACGCA
>CAZQKF010000371.1:0-3214 GCA_964593645.1 uncultured Desulfobulbus sp. | reverse complement strand
GGCCCGTGTCACCTGCTGGGTTTCCGCAACTGCAATAAAAATTTCAAGCTGTCGTAGGGTTACAGACATGGAGTTTTCCTGCTGTTTCTTAACTCAGCAGTAATCAGCCACCGGCAGCTGTTAACAACAACTGGAGGTGTCAAATTTAATGCCAAATAAAGGTATCAATAAAATTGAGGTTTTTGAGAATATTTTTAAATTATTGTTTTTACATTCTAACATGTACGATGATCAGGTCAATAGCTTTCAACAGTCGAAATAATTATGAATATACCTTTTTATAAAAATGAATGAAGCTTCATTTTTTGTTGACAACACCCTGCTGGTTTCAGTAGTGTGTGCAACATAAATTCTGATGAATAGATTCATCGGAATTGATGGGACAGTCAACACGTAACGAAACAGACAGCTTTAACGGAGACATACGATGGATCAGCAAATCCTGACCAATATTATCTACGTTACCATATTTCTTATTGGTGCTCTTCTGTTCGGCTTTGGTCCCATCATCATTGTAAAGCTCCTTTCCCCTTCCTCGCATACCAGAAATATTTCCAACAACACCGGTCAGTTTATTGAGTGCGGTATGACACCCATCGGCTCCGCCTGGATCCGCTTTGGTATCATCTATTACCTGTATGCACTCATCTTTCTGGCCTTTGATGTGGATGTTTTGTTTTTGTTTCCGGTGGCTGTTGCCTATAACAGTCCGGAATTCGTTGCCCGCGATTTTGTCGAAGTACTTATCTTTGTCGGCATCTTATCGTTGGCCATTGTCTATGCCTGGGTGAAAGGAGTCTTCAAGTGGGAACAGAAAACGTACCGTCATCAATAGTTCAGTTTGCGCAGCTCGACAAACTGCTCTATCTCTGCAGGGCCAACTCCCTTTGGCCCATGACATTCGGCCTTGCCTGCTGCGCCATTGAAATGATGAGCACAGGCGGCTCCAGATTCGATATTTCCCGTTTCGGAGCAGAGGTTTTCCGTCCTTCACCGCGCCAGGCCGATGTAATGATTGTTGCCGGAACCATCACCAAGAAGATGGAACCTGCCGTCAAGACCCTGTACGACCAGATGTCCGAGCCCAAATGGGTTATCGCCATGGGCAACTGCGCCATTTCCGGCGGACCGTTCAAATGCAAAAATAATTACAACGTGGTTGAGGGAGCTGACAAGTTCCTGCCGGTGGATGTGTACATTCCCGGCTGTCCTCCCCGGCCCGAAGCGCTGCTTGAAGGCATCATGACCCTGGAAGAAAAACTGACCGGCTCCCGGCGCTGGCCGCGTAGACAACCAGAGAATATTGGAAGTCTCTCATGAGTATAGTAGAAGAAACCAGAATTGCCCTGCTGGATCTGTTTCCTGAACTTGCCGCCGCAGATGCGAAGGCTCGGGCGGAAGCAGAAGCTGCAGCCGAGGCAAAGGCCGCAGCCGAAGCAGCTGCAGCTGAAAAGATTGATGATGAAATGGATGCCATGCTCTCTGAAATGGAATCCATTGAACTGGTTGCAGGCGAAGAAGACGATTCTCCTGCCGGCGGCGCTGATGAGGACGAGGCTGTTGAGGCTGCCGCCCCGCCGGAACCAGAGCCGGAGCCCGAACCCGAGGAATCTGAAGAGAAAGGGCCCCGTGAAAATGGCGTAATGCTGACATCCCATGCGGCACGGGGCACGGCAATTGATGTCCTCTGTGATCCTGACCAGGTCGTCCAGGCTGCTGAAATCATGGATGAGGCTGGTTTTTTTCTTGAGGCTATTACCGGTGTCGACTGGATCAAGGAAGACAAACTTGAGGTCATCTACGACTACAACCAGTTTGGAGAGGAACCGTGCCGGGTAGCGATACGTACCTTTATCTCCCGGACAGCCCCGGAGATTGCCACCATTTCCACTGTCATGCCGTCTGCCAACTGGCATGAACGGGAAACCCATGATTTTTACGGGATCAAGTTTGCCGGTCATCCCCATCTGATTCCCATCCTGTTGCCCGAAGACGCAGACTTTCATCCTCTCTTAAAGGACTTTAAACCATGACAGTACCTATCGAGTGCCGACATGATGAGACCTTTGTTCTCAATCTTGGTCCGCAGCATCCTGCAACCCATGGTGTTCTCCGGGTCAAGCTGAGAATGGACGGTGAGTATATTGTCGAGGCCGAACCGGTGCTCGGCTATATTCACCGTATGCATGAAAAAATGGCAGAAGACGGAAACTTTGCCCAGTTCATGCCTAACACCGCCCGCATGGATTACCTGCATGCTCTGGCCTATAACCACGGCTACTGCCTGGTTGTAGAGCGCGCTGCCGGTATCGAGGTCCCGGAACGGGCCGAGTATATCCGGGTCATAACCGTTGAGCTGAACCGACTGATCAGCCATATCCTCTGGTGGGCAGCCTTCCTGCTCGATCTCGGCGGATTCACCCCCCTGCTCTATGCCTTTGATGATCGTGAGCACGTCCTTGATCTGCTCGAACGTGTAACCGGCTCCCGCCTGACCTACTGCTACATGCGTTTCGGCGGAGTGTATAACGATATTGATGACGAGTTCATCACCGGCACCTACGCATTTATCAAACGGCTGCGCTCGAGAATGCCGAGTCTCTACCACGATCTGGTCACCGGCAACATTATTCTTCAGAAACGGTTGAAGGGCATTGGTATTATCACCGAAGAACAGGCCAGGCGCTACGGCTGTACCGGCCCTGTTGCCCGCGGATCCGGAATCAACTACGACATACGTAAAAACGAGGCCTACTCGGTCTATTCCGAATTTGATTTTGATATACCTGTCTACAACGAGTGTGACTCGTTTGCCCGCTACATGGTCAGAATGGACGAGATGGAACAGTCCATGCGCATCATCGAGCAGGCCCTGGATAAACTGCCGGACGGCCCGATTAAGGCTAAGGTGCCCAAGATTCTCAAACCTGCCGAGGGCGACTACTGGGCCTCTGTTGAAACCGCACGCGGTAACCTGGGCATGCGGCTGGTCTGCGACGGCAAAAAGAATCCGTATAAACTGAAACTGCGTTCCCCGACCTTTTGCAACCTGAGCTGTTTTGCTGAAGTTGCCGAAGGCATGTTGCTGGCTGACGCCCTGGCCTTTATGGGCAGCCTGGACCTGGTTATTCCTGAGATCGATCGTTAAGCGGAAGGGGTAAAATTATTATGGACACAAGCATCTGGCGCCCGATTCTCTACCTGGTAGGCATAA
>CAZQKF010000370.1:0-3214 GCA_964593645.1 uncultured Desulfobulbus sp. | reverse complement strand
CCTCCGAGGCCTGCCACCTGCTCGGTCCATGCAGTAACCAGCGAACCGCAGGTGATGTGTACAGCCGGGCCTCTGTCCGCCGGGAAGAAATTAGCCACTCCCTGGCAGCTGTTTACCGGCTGCTGGCGGAAGACCGGGACGCCGTCCCGGTGGCGGTACAAACACACCCGCTGGCAGCGGGATCTTTTGTCGTCACCCTGAACGAGGCCTGGCGGGGCGAGGTATCACACTGCCTGCTGACCGACGATACTGGCGCCATCCTTCGCTACAAGGTCAAGGACCCCTCTTTTCATAACTGGTCCGGCCTGGCCCTGGCCCTGCGCAACCAGGGCATTTCAGACTTCCCGCTCTGCAACAAGAGTTTTAATCTCTCATACTGCGGGTTTGACCTCTAAACAAGGCTCATTCGAGGTTTCTATACATGTTAAAGGTTATCCAGAACAGAAGGGAACAGGGATATCGAACCACAAAGTATCCCAAAGGATCCATAAATCTGTACTCACGTTATCGCGGTCTGCCCACGGTACATCAGGACTGTGACGGGGAACTGGCCCGAACATGCGCCGAGGCCTGCCCGCAGCAGGCCATTGACGCGGACAAAATGATGATTGATCTTGGCCGCTGCACCTTTTGCGGACAATGTGAGATCCAGTCCCGGGGAAAACTTGTAACGTTCAGCAACAACTTTGAGCTTGGTGCCTGTAATCGGGACGAACTTGTCACCAGCGGTTCTTTACCCGCTCTTGCCGAACATTCCAAAAAATATTTCAAAAGTCTGTTCGGCAGATCGCTCCAGCTCAGGCAGATTTCTGCTGGAGGCTGTAATGCCTGCGAAGCAGATACCAATGTGCTGGCTACCCCGTTTTTTGATCTGCAGCGCTTCGGTATTGATTTTGTGGCCTCCCCCCGTCATGCCGACGGCGTTCATGTAACCGGTCCAATCTCGAACAACATGCGAGTGGCTGTCCTCTCCACCTATGAGGCTGTACCCGGCCCTAAGGTCGTCATTGCCAGCGGCTGCTGTTCTATTTCAGGCGGTCCTTTTCACGGCAGCGAGGATATTGTCGGCGACCTGAACAGCCTCCTACCAGTTGATCTGTATATTCCCGGCTGTCCCCCCCATCCTATGACCACCCTGCACGCACTCCTGCAGTTCTTTAAATAAGAGTTTGTCCTGCTTACGTCTTCCCGCTGTTCTCAAGACGTAAGACTTTCAATAGCTGCAAACGCAAAAAGCCCGGCAAATGCCGGGCTTTTTGCGTTCTTTTGGTTCAGTATTACGTCAACTTTTTTTCATTTTGTACCTCATCTGTACCTACTGGTCTGATATAATATTTTATACATATTCGACATCAGGATGCTTAAATTTTGATTACGTTCTATGTACGGAAGCTCACCTGAATTGCCCCGAGGATAGTGATGTACCCCAATAATAGAGGTTGCGATATGTTCTGTACAAAAACTTACGGCATCGCATCTGCACTTTTTTCTTCTTCCCTCCGGTGTCGGAATGTTTGCCGACAAGGTCGTAATGATGCCGATCGAAGGAGCAAAAAGAGACTCCGTAGCAGTTCATGACCCCGCCCCCCTTTTCTCCGGAGGAAAATCATGCGTTTTATTATCTGTTGGCTCAGCCTGCTCCTGCTTGCCGTTGGTTCTGTGCCCCTTCATGCGGCGAAGGGGGATCTGTCGCTGCTACCGGGTGTTCTCATGTTGCTTAATAATGGGGGTACACTGCCGCCCCCTGCTGTCTGTGCCGGTGAACCTCCCTCTGAGGGACCGGTAACCAACGGCTACAGAAGTTACGCCTATGTTCCCTCCGCCCCGGTTTCCACCATGGCGGTTAGCCTGAGGGGCTGGCGTACGATAGCCGGAACGTACGGCAGCGGACTGTATGTTTTCAGCCGGGAACAGGGAGAACCGATCGTTCACGGCCTGGTCGATGCCACCATTTTTGATGTCGACCTGAGCCGAGATGGTTCGGTTGCGGCGGCGAGCGACGAAGAGGGCAGGATCTATCTCTTTGAATGTGACGCCGCACAGCCTTCCTGGAGTTATGCCACAGCTCCGGATGACGATGAGCCTTATCCCGAGGTTACAGTCAAACTGAGTGACGACGGCCGCTGGATGGCTGCTGCCTCGGATTACCATCTCTATATCTTTCGCCGGGACAGTTCCAGCCCGGTTCTGAAACTGAAACTGAGTGGTGATGAACGGCTCAGCACACTGGCCTTTGCCGGTGACGGTTCCCGCCTCGGCGTCGCGACCGAATTTGGTACAGCCACAAACGGGCAGAGAAAGGCAACTCTATTTTTTCTTGATCGGAAGGGGATTCGCTGGCAGGCACAGGTCAATTCGGAGAACAGCGAATGCACGGCCAATATCTCATTTCTTCCCCTGGGGATTAGCCGGGACGGGACCAAGTTGGCTGCCGGTGGCTGTGACGACCAGATCCGTTTCTGGGATACCACGCAGTCCACTGCACTCTGGAGTGTTCAGGTCGGTGACAGTGAAATGATAACCGCCCTGGCACTGGCAGCAGACGGCAGCAGTCTTGCAGTGAGCGGGGATACTATCCATTATGTACGCGATACCTCTACCCGGCCTGATTTTTCTTCGTCGGAAAATTGGGCCTTCAACTACTGGCTGACCTATAAGCAGCCCCCGGTATACGGTGCGCTTGATAGCTGGTCGTGGGATTGGAACGGGATGATCGGCAAATCGCCCATTGGCAGTCTCGAAAGTCTTTCCATCAGTGATAACGGACATTATATTTTCAGTGGTGCAACCGGCCTCTCCTACCTGCTCCACCGGGACGACAATGAGGTGACGCGGCTGTTCGGCACCCTGCAGGGAGACGTGGGACAATATTTCGACACAGCGGCCATTTCACCTGAGGCAAGCTGGGTAGTTACCGGATCGATTTTCGGAGACGAAATTCTCCGTTTTGAAGTAGCACCCGTGCAGAAGATCAGCACCGATCTGCCCCTCAGCGTAACTTTTCCTGATGACCCGACCGGAGTGACGGATTTTTTCGATCATTTCGGAGTAGATTCCTACACGATTTCCTACACGGTGCTCAAGCCGGGCCGGGCAGCCGATGTCAGCCAATATTGGTCACTGTGGGGATTTGACGGCACTTATTTTCTCTCGCCCGGCACTGATCTTTTTTGCAGTGGAGATGCCCAGTGGTCCTGGACATTGAATCTGGATG
>CAZQKF010000369.1:0-3220 GCA_964593645.1 uncultured Desulfobulbus sp. | reverse complement strand
TGGCGGTTGCTAAACTCAAGGAAACCACGACCGGCGACACACTCTGCGACGAGAGTGCTCCCATTCTGTTTGATCCGCTTGAGCCCATGCCCACGGTTATCTCGTATGCCGTCAGCGCATCCAAGGATGAAGAAAAGCTGTTTGCAGCCTTGACCCGCCTGCTTGATGAGGATCTGACCCTGCAGATGACCCGTGAGTTACAGACTCATGAAGTGCTGCTCTCCGGCGTTGGCCAGGTGCATCTTGAGGCGATCAAGGAAAAGCTCAAGCGTAAATTCGGCGTTGAGATGGATCTTGCTGTGCCTAAGATACCGTATCGGGAAACTCTGAAAGGCAAAACCACGGTTCAAGGCAAGCATAAAAAACAATCCGGCGGCCGTGGTCAATACGGTGATTGTACCGTGGAGCTTGAACCGTTGCCCAGTGGCGAGCATTTTGAGTTTGTTGATAAGATTGTCGGCGGTGTTATTCCCCAGCAGTACAGACCAGCGGTTGAAAAGGGAATTGTCGAGACCATGGAAAAAGGGGTTATTGCAGGCTACCCCTTTGTTGATCTCAAGGTGACGCTTATTGACGGCTCCTATCATAATGTAGACTCTTCGGAAATGGCCTTTAAAATTGCCGGTTCCATGGCCTTTAAAAAGGGTATTCAGGAGGCAAATCCTATTCTGCTGGAACCGATCATGGAGATGGAAATCATGGTCGACAAGGAACATGTCGGGGATGTTATGGGTGATCTCAACTCCCGACGGGGTAAGGTGCTGGGTATGGACTCTGCCGGTAAATACGAGGTCGTCAATGCTCAGGTACCCCAGGCGGAGATTCAGCTGTACGCACCGGATTTGACCTCTATGACCGGTGGCCGTGGTACTTTTACCGTTAAGTTTTCCCATTACGAGGAAGTGCCTGCCCATATTTCTGAAAAGATCATTGCCGATCATAACGCAGACTGATGGAGGAGACGGTGTACAGTTGCGGGATCCTGACCTTAAGTGACAAGGGTTCCCGTGGTGAGCGTGAGGACACCTCCGGTCCCTTGCTGCGGGAAATGCTCACCGGCCAGGGCTTTGTTGTCACGGCCTATGAGATTATTCCTGATCAGCAACCGTTGATTGAGTCGACCCTTATTGCCTGGGTGGATGAGAAAAAAATCGACCTGATTGTCACCACGGGCGGCACCGGCGTGTCGCCCAGTGACCGGACCCCCGAGGCTACGCGCCGGGTCATTGATCTGGAAATACCGGGAATAGGAGAGGCCATGCGCCAGGCAAGTCTGCAAAAAACAGCCAATGCTATCTGGTCCAGGGGGATTGCCGGAATTCGCGGCGAAAGCCTGATTATCAACCTGCCGGGCAGTAAAAAAGCGGCAAAGGAAAATATGGAAGTTGTGCTGGGAGCTTTAGAGCATGGGATTTACAAGCTTAAGGGCGGGACGGCCGACTGCGGGGTACAACTTTAGGAACCACGAAATACACGAAAGGAAAACAAAAAAAATGAACAAATAGTAAGCAACAGATTCGTTACACCGCAGAGCGGTGTAACGAATTCTCCATCTCGGAGCTCTTTCTACGCTACGCCCTCAATAACCACACTTTTATTGTTATCGGCATCAGCAGCTTGAATCTCGCCGATTACAAAGACCTTTTCACCCATGGCCTCGAACTGCTGCATGACATCCTCAACCTGATCATCATTAACCAGGGCCATCAGGCCGATTCCCATATTAAAGGTTCGGTACATCTCAGCTTCGGGGATATTGCCCTTTTCTTGCAGAAAACCAAAAACAGGAGGAATGTCCCAGCTGCCCTTATTAAGAACAGCCTTGCAGCTGTCCGGCAGGATGCGGGGCACATTGTCGATAAAACCGCCGCCGGTATTATGAATCAAGCCGTTAATGGTAAAGTTGCGCAGTACTTTGAGTACGCTTTCTACATAAATTCTGGTGGGCTTGAGGAGCTCTTCGCCAACTGTGCAGCCCAATTCCTGCACTTGGTCTTCAACTGCCAGTCCCAGTTCTTCAAAGATAATTTTCCGGACAAGCGAAAAACCATTGGAATGAAGCCCGGAAGAGGCTAGGCCGATAATTTTGTTACCCACCCGGATATCACTGCCGTCTATAATGGAATTCCGTTCACCAATACCGACAACAAAGCCGGCCAGATCATAATCTCCGGGCTGATACAGGCCGGGCATTTCCGCAGTTTCACCTCCGATTAAGGAGCATTTGGAAATTTTACAGCCGTCGGCAATCCCCTTGACCACATCGGTGGCCACGTCAAGATCAAGGGACGAAGAGGCAAAGTAATCAAGGAAAAAAAGTGGCTTGGCGCCGCTGACAATGACATCGTTCACACACATGGCAACCAGGTCGATGCCGATGGTGTCGTGCCTGTTGCAGAGTTTGGCAACCGTGAGTTTGGTGCCGACTCCGTCGGTTGAGGCAATGAGCACCGGATCCTCGTATCCGGCGTTGCCGATGGCAAACAGGCCGGAGAAACCACCGATATCATTGATTACACCGCGGCTGTGCGTGCCGGCAACAAGCCCTTTGATACGGGAGATAAAGGCGTTGCCCTTGTCAATGTCAACTCCGGCTTCACTGTATTTTGATGAGGATATTTCAGTCATTGGTTTGTCTGTAAAATAAGGTAGGTGCGGCATTTCAGCGCTACACAGGAAAATCAGATCAAGAAGAAAAAGTATGGGATCCTTCTTGAAGTTGATAATATTACATTTTATGGGCAGCGATTGTCAATATGTTTGTCGGAAGATTGCAACACTTTGCATCATCTGGTACTTTGACCACCATGAAAACATTTATAACTCTAATCGGCTTGGTGCTGATCCTTGAAGGGCTCCCCTATGTTGCCTCGCCTGAGGCCATGCAGCGCTGGCTGAAACAGCTTGCTGAGATGCCGCCGGATACCTTGCGTGTTTTTGGTGGTGCAGCTATGGCAGCAGGTTTTCTCCTCTGTTTCATTGCCCGGAAAAGCGGTTTTTTCGGTTAAAGGGTACGGGCCGATGGATCTGCCCGGTAAACACGTTTTTTGTGTTTGACTTCTTTCCTGCTTGTCCTGTAATGTAGTATTCTTGTACTTTGTATTATTAGGCTGTTTTGTTTTCAGCAGGAACGCAGTCTGACATCTCCCGGTGAGAGTCCATGGAAAAGACGACAAAACGCGAAATGATCGGCTTTGAAGGCAAGGTTCTCCTTGATACC
>CAZQKF010000368.1:0-3233 GCA_964593645.1 uncultured Desulfobulbus sp. | reverse complement strand
TCAAGTGTCTCATTCCGCATCAACTTATACGATGTTATTGTTTGACCGTCAGGAATTGTAAAGGCAAACTTAACTTGTATCGTGCTGGCAGCATATACGGAAACAGGTAAACAGGTGAGTAAAAGAGCAACCAGGAATCTCAGCATAGTGACATCTCCCGCCCGATGGCTTGTAGTTCTGCACTGGGATGGCACCAGCCAGCATAATCGAGGCTGTTATATTCCCCATTATCGCTTCCGACTTTAACCATTGACGCTGCAGGCAAACAGTCACGCACACCGGATGCCAACGTTTTTTTAGCAATCTGCAACATCCAACTGTTAATTGATTCCAGATTTTTTATCATGCCACGCCGCAGAGCCAAAAAAGCTTTAACAATGGTCTCCTGCACGCAATCATCCACATCGATATAATAGGGTACGGAAAAGCGTATTGCCCTTGCGAAAAGAAAACTCCTCAGCCGCTTTTCCTGTTCCTTAAACCAATCGTTAAGTACATTCACCTCACCATGCCAGAAGCGCAGGAAACAGTCTGCAAGAGGGTGATTTGATTCCTCGGCCATTTTGATGGCTTTATCCAGCAGATACCCTCTGCCATACCAAGTAAGGTTATCCGCACGGCAGTTGGATCGATCTCCATCAAGAAATACAGCCTGAAAATCCCCCTCTTCATTTTCATGAAACGCCCTGAGAATCTCCATATGCACTAATATATTATTGCCGGAGCCATTAGCAACTGTCATTGACGCCTGTCTCTCCTGTGGATTTATCGTAGTCATTTTGGAGGCGAGCAACCTCTCGTCACGCTTACGGCAGGATTTTACCCGGCCAAAGCTTGATATCATCAAACCGACACAGTCTGGACGGGCTATTTCTTTCCACTGTTCTCCTGGTAAATCTGCAACTTTTTTTGAGTCAAGTGTCCCTGCGTGAGTTAACCTGTTCCAACATTTCCTACATAATCCTTTGCCATACACAGGATCTCCACAACCTTGCGAACACGTTTTCCACCCTCGATTTTTAGCACCACCTACTGTTCCCTTTGCTTTAAAATAGCACTCCCTGCAAAGCCCTTTTGCATAGTGTTTCCTGTTACACTCACCACACTTTTTTCCAGGTTTTTTATATTCAGGATCGCCATGGGTCTGGAAGTTGTAGTAATGCTTACTGCACCATCCCCGGCCTTTCACTGGTCGGTCACAGCCAACGATCGAGCATTCCTGTATTTGCATTACTGGTTCCGTATAATAAATTTTGAGCCGGAGAGTTGCAGTCGATCTCCCACGACCCGGCCTATTTTCCGCCCGGTAGACTCAGAGTAAAAAATCTCCTGTGTACCTGTTGTAAATGTCCATTCTACGCCGCTGCCGTCCGGGTCATCAATTGGTGTGGCAATAACGGACGCACCGGCCATGGGTTCTGCCACATATGTAGCGGTGATTGTCAACTGATCAGGGTTTGATTGCGTGGCCAGAGTGTAATTGCCATCGTAATTGGTTGAATTTGAGATTGTGACAGTTTGCCCAGCGACATAACCATGGGCAGGTAGTGGCAAATTTACCGTGCCATCACCATTATCAATGGCCTTGGCTCCGGTAATTTGCACCGTTTCTGTCCCAGTAAACGTCTCAGCTGTGTAGGTGGCGGTAATGAGGATATTTGACTCTGTTGCCGTAGCTTGATTTGGAAGGGTATAATCACCGTCATAATTAACAGAACCTGTGATTGTTACCGCATCTCCTGTTTTAAAAAGATTTGCGCCCATGGGGATAGTAACGGTTCCGTCCCCATTATCAACGGCATCTCCTGCATTGATGGTTTTAGTTAATGCCAGGGTAAATTGGTGCATGTCTGGCCATATTGGCTCAGTGGCTCCGGTTGTTCCTGCCCTGGTAGCCTCCCACCAGTAGTAAGGCGATGGATATTCACCAACACTGATTTTATCACCAACACTGTATGCTGCCCCGGCGATCCAGGGGCCAGCCTCATAGGCCATGGCCTGGCCGGTTATATGAGTTATGGCTTTACCAGTCATACCTACACCGATAATATATGTACGGTCACCCGTGGGATCGTCCCACATCTCTGCAATTAGAGTTTTATCGGAAAATAATCTGACTGAAATCCTGCGTTTTGCGGTTACGGTTGCAAGCTCCAGGTTCATATATGATTTATTTCCAGAGGTGAGCCAACTGGTTGATGGGCTGTATGTAACAGTCATGCCGGTATTTGCGGTCAACCCGGCAACTGGAAAACAGAGGATTAAAATCAAAAGTATGATGCGCATAATGCTCCCCTTTACCATGTGGCTATTGTGGCCCTTAACCATGTATCTGTTGCCGTACAGATATAGATATATCCGGTGTCATATGCCCATGTTCCAGCCGTGCAGGCGTCCGTAGCTGTTGCAGGAGCTGTTACCGGGGCAAGCGTTACCTCTGAATCACGGGCAACGGCTGAGTCAATAGCAGCGTCAGCGATAAGTGTTGAGGGCGTGGTATTGATTATTGCGACGACCTCGGCGGAGGTGTCGACAGCGGGATCAACCTCTGTAAATGATGTCAAATAACCATTGTTCCCGGCGTAGCCGTCAACCTCAGCCTCAGTTAAATGATTGGCTGCAAATAACAATGCTCCAGCCCCATCTGTAATCAGGGCCTCATCTGCAGCACCATCAGCAATGGGCAAAGTAAGCGTCACATCAGCAGCCATATCAGCAGGCGCTTTCAGTGTAAAAATATTCGTCCCGTTTGCCGGATCTTCTTGCAACCCAATTTCTCCTGTTTCCCCGGTCGAAGGAGCTCCAAAATCAAAACTATCAGCGACCAGGGCTGTAAATGCCCCGGTATTTGGAGTCACAGAGCCGATAGGCCCCGGCGCTGTTAAATCAACAGAGCTGCCTCCACCATCAATCCAGGACAACACTTTTGCACCGCTTGTCTGCAACACCTGCCCTGCAGTACCGTCAGCACTTGGTAACGTCCATAGCAGATCTTCTGCCAGAGCATCAGGGGCTTTAAAACCAACGATGTTCGTGCCATTATCAGGGTTTTCCGGTACATACATTTCACCGGTTGTGCCGGATGCCGGCGGGGCCAGCGTTAACGATTCTGCGGTCAATGTGCCAATAAGCGTCAGTGTAGTACCTGTCGCATCGCCAATATTAGGATTAGCACCGAGTTTCCCGTTCCATGTTGTCTTCTCAGTATCAGCAACAACTCTGTGGGTAGAGTC
>CAZQKF010000367.1:0-3241 GCA_964593645.1 uncultured Desulfobulbus sp. | reverse complement strand
AAATAATCAGGCGAACGCCGCCCAACTCCTCAATGCGGTAGGGAAACCGATCACCAGGTGAGCCGATAAACATAAAATTGGCCGGGATCCTCCATTTTTCGGACAGTTCCCTGATCAACTGTGGTCCGAACCGACCGTGGAGGTGGACAAATTCAATCTTGATCTCCGGATACTGCCGGTCAAGAAACTCCAGGTCATGCTTGAGCTGGTCAATGATGGAGTTGTCATCATCATTTTCAACAAAGACAATTTTGATCTTTCGGGTGTGTTCATTCTGCTTGATATACTGCAGCACCTTGTTCAGGTTGGCAATGTTGTCGCCCCGGGTGAAGAACACAAACTCCTGGGCCTGGATTTTGTCTATGGTGGCGTAGATACTGTTGTTGATTCTGGATACCAGCTTGAGAACCGGTACAAACATCATCTCAATAAAATGGAGCAGCCCATCCAGCAGGGCGATACGTTTGAGCATGATGGTAACAATAATAATGGTTGGGATGAAATACTCTGCAAAGACCCGGATATTATACGGCTCACCCGGTGCCGGTTCCTTGATTATGTTGCCCCACAGGGCCAGCAGTACGGCGATTAAGGCGGCAATTACAGCCAGGTTGCCGGCCCGCTCCGGCCGGGGCAGTTTTTTCCGTTTGATCTTAAGCAGTATATTGCCCACGGCAAACAGGGCCATTACCGACAGAAAGGAGATAGTGTAGACTCCGGCCAGGAGTTCCACCTTGCCCCGGGTAATAAAGAGGATGGAGACCGACAGCAGAAAAAACAGCAGGATAATCCGGTACAGGCTGCCCCGCCTGTTCTCTTTCAAAAGGAATATAGGTAGGATTCGATCCAGGGTGATCCGCTCAATCAGCCCGGTCACGCCGATATAGGAGGTCAGCACTGCACCACTGAGTACCAGGGCGGCATCAATGGAGATCAGGACGGCAAGCCAGGAGCCGCCGGTGATGGCCCCCATGTGGGAGAGCAGATCAGATTCGTGCAGGGCGACCTGACCCATGGGAATCACGGCCAGGGCAAAAAATGCCATCAGGGGGTTGAAGATGGAAACCACCAGCCACATGTTACGCAGGGTCTTGGGAAACACGCCCGGCTGCTGTTCCTCAACAAAGTTGGCTGAACTTTCAAAGCCGGATATACCGAGCATGGCCGCGCAAAACCCCCAGAAAATCGCCATGGTAATGCTGCCGTGTCGCGGCGGCTCCAGATTATTGGCGACAAATACGGCAAAACCATGATTAAACAGGTAATAGCCCACTGCACCGCTGAGCAACAACAGCGACGCAAGATGAAAGAGAAAGATGATAACGGCCACAACAGCGGACTCGCCAATACCCAGAATAGTGAGCCCCATGAACAGGGCCAGCAGACAGATCGTTGCTGCGGTTACGGGCAGACCGGGCACAATGGCATGGAGGTAATGCATGCCCTCGGAGGCCGAGATCACGGCAGTTGCCATATAAGAAAGCAGGGTAAGGGCCGCAGCCAGCGAGGCCATGGACTTGCTGGTGGTGTTCAGCAGGGCATTATAGGCGCCGCCGTTGAGCGGCAGGGCTCCGACGACTTCGCCGTAAATTCTGCGAAAGAGGTAGAGAACAAGCGCAACGACCAGCAGGGCGACCCAGGCATACTGGCCGGCGGCAATGATCGACAGGGCAGAGACGTACAGCACGGACGACGAGATGTCATTGCCGCAGATTGCCGTTGCCGGCAGTTCAAAAAGTTTTTGTTTTAGTTTTTTTTTGTCTGTGCTCGTCTGATCGTCCATACTACGGCTCCCCGGAAAAGACGGCAGGCTGTATCAACCATGAAACCCTTGGAGTTATGCCTGGTCGATGCAGGATGTCGGATGATACGCAACTGTGTCCATCTCCTATCCAATAACTCTCCATACGAGTCGACGTCAAGGAATTCCACACACTCCTGATCGAAAACTCCCTGAGGCTGCGTAGTAAGATGTAAACATTCAGGGGAAGCAATCACGTTTTGCTTGATTATGCCGATTGCTCGGGTATTATTGTCGATGAACAGACAGCACTTTTTATTTTTTCCGGAGGAATGGAATGAAAGTAGCAGCGCCATCTTTTGAAGTTCTGGATCATTTTGACCATAAAAGCTTAGCCGTCCGCATCGAATACTGCGGCCGCATCTGCTATAAGAGCGAAGATAAAATTGATCATAACTCCGCTCTCCCCTTTGTCTCCAAGATGGCTGAGCATGGCCATAACTCCGTGCTGGAGATGGGTGTTGTCACCCTACAGGTTGAATGCGCTGACAACGACCTGATAACAGAACTTTTCCTGACTCAACCCAAGTATCTGCAGATTGACACTAATGGTAGTCGTCTGCTGATCACCGGCAGCGTCCGAGCCTTTCGCGAGATGCTCATGTTCCATCCCGACTGTGCCGTGGTCAATGCCATGTGTGCCTTTCTCAACACAAGACATCCTTATTTTTTCAGCACCATCTTGCCGGAAAACGGGTTTATCCGAGATGACTCTATTACCGTTTGTAAAGTTGAACTCACAGAAGTCGATCAGCTGCCCCTGGAAAAACTGACTAAACATCGCCATATTGCGGTTAAATTTACTGTCAACCGGGCTATTACCCACGAAATCGTCCGGCACCGCCCCTGCTCATATCTGCAGGAAAGCCAACGGTACTGCAGGTATAGTGATGATAAATTCGGTAGTGAAGTCACCTTTATCCAGCCCATGTTTTTTGCTGAAGGCAGTCGTGAATACGCCATCTGGCAGAAGGCCATGGCTGACACCGAACAGATGTACCTGCAACTCCTTGAAACCTCCACGCCGCAGGCGGCCAGAACAGTGCTTCCCAACTCATGCAAAACTGAACTGATCATGTATGCCAACCTGGCGGAATGGAAACATTTTTTCAAACTACGTACAACAAAGGCGGCAGAACCATCCATGCGGGAGATAACCATTCCCCTGCTGGCTGATTTTAAAAAACGCTTTCCTGACGTATTTTCTTGAATCTCCGTTCAGACTGCTCCATAGCTCCTGATGGTTCCTTATTATCGGTATTCCGTATCGACCGGTAATCATTGACATCCCTTACAGAACATGCTAACTTAGCGAGATTATCGTAGTTTCAGCCTAAGAGCCTTCTTGGGCTGCCTTGTGTATTCACCCCTATTTGAATCAAACATTGAAGGAGGACCCTATGGTTTTGGATCCCACCAAGCACGCGGACTGGGAAATTG
>CAZQKF010000366.1:0-3242 GCA_964593645.1 uncultured Desulfobulbus sp. | reverse complement strand
GGAGTATCCATCCGAAATTTGGGCGGCAGTTTAAAGCAGTTGATGCCACAGAACTTAAACCCGCCACTGCCGGGGCATTGGAAAAATATCTTGGTTCCGGCCTGATCAAGGGGGTGGGGCCCAAGACTGCGCGTAAGATTGTCCGCCATTTCGGCAAAGAAACCCTTGATGTCTTTGAACATACCATAGAACGTCTCACCGAAGTCCCGGGTATTGCCGATAAAAAACTTGCTTCCATAACAGCTGCCTGGCTGGAGCATCGCGCCATTCGTGATGTGATGATCTTTCTCCAGTCCCACGGCATCTCTACCCTGTATGCCGTGCGTATCTATAAACAGTATGGCGATAACTCCATTGCCATGGTCTCGGAAAACCCGTACCGGCTGGCCACTGATTTTTACGGGATCGGCTTTTTCACAGCCGACCGGGTAGCATTGTCCATTGGCTTTGCCGAAGACTCTCCTCTACGCATTACTGCGGCTATCCGTCATATTCTGTCGGCGAGTCGTGAGCAGGGCCACTGTTATCTGACCCTGGAACAGATTGTCAGCGGTGTCTGTGAGCTGTTGGAACTTAAAATCGGCCATGCAATTCCGGGCTTTCTCCAGGAAATGGAGCAGCAGGATGGGCTGCGGGTGCGACTGCTCACCGGCGAGGACGGAGCAGACCTGCGCTGTTATTATTCTAAAAGTCTTTATTATGATGAACTGTACGTGGCCGGCCGTCTGCAGTCCATGGTACGCCCTCTGCCCGTTGATATTCAAAGGGCAAAGACCTGGCTTGCCCGAGCAGGCGAGCAGGAAGGAATACGGCTCAGTGATGAACAGATCCTGGCAGTGCAGTCTATTGCCGGTTGTCAGTGCGCTGTGTTAACCGGTGGGCCGGGCTGCGGTAAGACGACCACAACCAGAATGATCGTTGGCCTGCTCAATGCCATGGGCCGTTCTGTGTTGTTAGCGGCACCCACAGGTCGGGCAGCTCAGCGCATGGGTGAGGTTATCGGAGTTGAGGCAAAGACGATTCACCGGTTGCTGGAATTTCAAGGTACCGGCTTTAAGCGCAATGAAGAGAATCCGCTTGAGTGTGATACCCTGATCCTGGATGAATGCTCCATGCTTGACATTACCTTAACGGCTTCTTTGCTCAAGGCGGTCGATGCGGAAACGGCAGTACTGTTTATCGGTGATGCCGACCAACTGCCCTCTGTCGGGGCCGGCAATGTGCTCTGTGATATGATCGGATCCGGGTATATTCCCTGCCACACCCTGACCGCAATTTTCAGGCAGGCCCGGGAATCGGAAATTATCACCTATGCCCACCAGATCAACCGGGGCGATCAGCCCAGAATCGATTCACCGTTTAAACATCCCGGGGTGTGGCAGAAATCCGACTGTTTTTTTATTGACTCTGAACAGGCAACCCAGGCCCAACTCAGATTTATCCGCCGGGCAAAAAAACATTATGCAACCCTTGAGGAACGTGAAGCCGCAGGCGGAGAAGATCCGCTCTGTTTTGATGCTGCCCTGGAACAAGGCGAACGTGCAACCGAGTATGGCCGTTTTGAACTGCCTGAACAGTTCAGTCATGTCAACCTGCAGACCCTGACAACAGCAGACAGTGCTGCCGGAGAGTTATCAGCGGTGCTGAAAAAAGTGCATCCCTGGTCTTCGTTATATTACGGGCTGACAGCGGAGGATGTTGTGCGCCGGCTGTACACGGACTGGATTCCAAAATATTACGGAGCCGATTGTGAAATCCAGGTGCTCTGTCCCATGATCCGAGGCAGTCTGGGTACATCTTCATTAAATAAAATGCTACAGCAGGCTGTGAATCCAGGGCGGTCGGGCAGGGCGGAAATCGTGATAGGTGAACGGATATTCCGGGTTGGCGACCGGGTGATTCACCGCCGCAATAACTATGATCTCGGAGTATTTAACGGGGATATCGGCAGGATACTGCAGATCAATAATGAGGCCTTGACCCTTGTGGTCAGGTTTTTCCAGGATAGCCGTGAAGTGGAATACCAGCGTGAGCAGATCACAGAGCTTGAGGCAGCCTATGCTATTACCATTCATAAATCCCAGGGATCGGAGTTTGAGGTTATTATTATACCGGTATTGACCCAGCATTTCAGGATGCTCTTTAGAAATCTCATCTACACCGGCATTACCCGGGCCAGAAAATTGGCCGTGTTTGTCGGAACCCGCCGTGCGTTAGCCATGGCCGTGGCAAATCAGGATACCGGTCTACGCCAGACTGCCCTGAAACAACTGTTAAAAAATTCGTTGAGTATCAGCAGGATTGATGAGTAGTATCAGGATGAGATGGACTATTTGAATGTCAGGCTGTGGTTTAAATTTGAAATGAGAACGGGTTTACAATGTGAAGCCTTCCTGTTGGTCATTTCAGCAGGCACATGGTGGGATTAATGAAATATGATAAAAAGTCCTGCAAGGCAACTATGTGCGTGAATTCTGCTTGAAAAAAAAATAAAAATGATCTATGTTGTCAACTCTTACCCCAACTTCCAATCATTAATTTAAGGTGACCGGCTGCTCCAATCCGGCCGGTGTTTACGGGCAGACTGCGCGGTTTGCACTGACTTATAGGCTATTGAAGGAGTATTTATGAGTGCCAAGATCATCAGCGGAACTGAAACAGCAAAGGCAATTCGCGAAGAGTTGAAAAAAGAAGTTGCTGAGCTTACTGAAAAACATAATGTTGTGCCCGGTCTGGTGACCATTCTGGTCGGTGAAGATCCCGCCTCTCAGTCCTATGTTGCTGCCAAAAATAAAACCGCCCATGCCCTGGGAATTCATTCAGAGCAGGTTACCCTTGATGTCGACACCAGTGAAGAAGATCTGCTGGCCTTGGTTGACAAATATAATAACGACGAAAAAATTCACGGTATTCTGGTGCAACTGCCGCTGCCTAAACATATTAACGAGGCCAATGTCCTGTATGCCATTAACCCGGATAAGGATGTAGACGGTTTTCATCCTGTCAATGTGGGCAAGATGGTTCTTGGTGAGCAGTGTTTTCTCCCCTGTACTCCGCACGGTGTCCTGGAGTTGCTGCAGCGTTCCGGCGTTGAAACTTCGGGTGCTGAAGTGGTCGTAGTGGGACGATCCAATATTGTCGGCAAACCAGTCGCCAATCTGATGCTCCAGAAACGCGATGGCGGCAATGCCACCGTAACCCTTTGTCATACCCGAACCAAAGACATGGATTTCCATACCAAG
>CAZQKF010000365.1:0-3254 GCA_964593645.1 uncultured Desulfobulbus sp. | reverse complement strand
GCGCACGGTGAGCAGGCGCTGTTTCCGGGGAAATCCCCTGGCATGCTGATACTGTCGGGCCATTTTCAGGGCGACTTCACCCCCCACAGAGCCGGAATCGGCCAGAAAAACTTTGTCCAGTCCTTCTGGTGTGATGTCGACTAAAAGCCGACACAGTTCTACGGCCGGTTCATGGGTCAGGCCGCCGAACATGACATGGGCCATTTTTTGTGTCTGTTCCTGCAGGGCCGCGTTGAGTACCGGGTGGTTATAGCCGTGAATGGCAGCCCACCAGGAGGACATACCGTCAATCAACTCCCGGCCGTCTGCAAGTTTGATGCGCACGCCCTGTGCCGACTGCACCGCATACACGGGCAAGGGCTCGGTCATAGAGGTATAGGGATGCCAGATATGGTCCCGGTCAAAGGCAAGATCTTCTGCGTTCATTTACCCGGCAGACAGTAGGGGACTTCTTTAAAGCGGGACAGGCCCGGGATCAGGGTCTGGGTGGAGAGCACCCCTTTCAAGGTGCGGACATTGCCGTGGGTAAACTGGGAAATCAGCTCGGCATCCGAGCTCATCAGCTCCCGCTGCAGGACGACCTTGAGGATAATGTCAATGGTTCCGTGCACCGAATGCAGTTCACGCACCGGCTCCAACTGCATCAACCGGTCAATGATCTTGCGTTCCTGTCTGCCGTCTACGTTGAGCAGGACAAAAAAGGTGAGCTCCTGCTTCATTTCCGGGTATTCGCTGTTTTTTAAGTCCGCCATTTTTTTTCTAAACGCCTCCATGTCGCGTGGAATGAGCTTGTCAATACCAATGCCGTACTGCCGGGGTCTGGAATCATTCCACTGGTGGGTGGAGATATACAGGTACAGATCATCAACGGTACGTCCCGGAAAGGCTGCAGCAAGGCTGCTTGAAGCAATAATGGTGGCCAGGGGGTGGTAAATGGTCTGGTACCAGTCAGCTGCAGCCTGTTTATAGGTGGTGTCACTATTGTTTTCCTCAGACAGCCAGGCCTGGTGTTCGCGGATCTGTAACTCCAAATGATGATATTGGTCAAGTTCGGTCAGGTTAATTGATGTGAGCAGCCCTGCTCGATCACGGAATTTTATCTTTTCCAGGTAGAGCTGGTTTTCCAGGGTCTGTTTGGTCGGCAGCAGTTCGACGATGCGGGCGCTGATGATCTCCCGGCCGAGCTCCCGTGCTGCTGCCACCCGGTGATGACCGTCCAGGATAAAAAAATCGTCTTTTATCTGATACAGGGAGACCGGCGGCAGCGGGGCACCGCTCAGCATGGCTGCCAGGATTTTCTGAAACCTGGCCTCACCACTGCGGTTGCGGGCCCGGAACCGGCCGTCAAAATCCCGATAACGGCCCACAGTGCCGACAATTTTACTAACCGGAACCTGGGCTGAACCACGGTCAATGGTTTCCGAGGCCTGTTCCGCTTCCCGCACCTGGTCAAAACGGCGCGGCATTTCCGGCTTGCTGCCGGACAGGCTTTTAAAGAGTGTCGGTTTCGAAAACATAGGATCCGCAGCAGTTGATGACTTTGGTTGTATTTACCATAGTGATTCGTTCGTGTTCGTGAACAAAGGCGGCATGGATATGGCCGTGTAGAAGATACGCCGGTTGAAATCGATTGATCAGGTTATGGAAAAATTTAAAACCCCGGTGACATCGGTCTTCGGCATCATGAATACAGCGCGGCGGTGCGTGGGTAATGACAATATCAACTCCCTGCTGTCGCCAGAGGGCAAAGTAGAGCTTCCAGATGATTATTCGCATTTCCGTTTCGTGGTACTGGTTTGCACCGCCGTTATACCAGCGCGATCCGGACAGCCCCAGCAGTTTGAGGTTGTCGTGGCGGGCCGTTGCAAAGCTGATATTTGTGCAGCCCACGGGCGGGCTCTTCCTGTAGCGCAGATCATGATTGCCCAGGATATAGTAAAGCGGCGCATCCACCCGTTCGCGTACCAGGGTGAGATATTCCGGGGCAAGATCGCCACAGGAAAAAATAATGTCCACTCCTCGGAACAGATCCTGGGCAAAATCATGGCGCAGCTGGGCAACTTCAACATCGGAAATTGCCAGGATTCTCATTGGCTGCCGGATCGTTTAAAGGTAAAGCCCAGCGCCTGCAGTGCCTGCAGATCTTCAGCAATAGAGCTGCCCGTGGTCGTCAAAAAATTGCCGACAATGGCCCCGTTGGCCCCGGCTGTAAAACAACGGTACTGCTCCGTACCCAGCTGCTGCCTGCCTCCGGCCATGCGAATAACTGCATCCGGATTGATAAAGCGAAACAGGGCTATGGTGGCCAGCACGTCATGCAGGGGTAAAGGTGCAAGATCTGCCAGCGGTGTGCCCGGGATGGGGGTGAGGATATTGATGGGAATGGATTTAACTTTGAGTGCACGTAATTCCAGGGCAAGGTCAACCCGGTCTTCCATGGTCTCACCCATGCCGATAATACCACCGGAGCAGAGCGACATTCCGGTGCTTCGGGCGATCTCTAAGGTGGCAACTTTATCCTGCCAGCTATGGCTGGTGCATATCTCCGAAAACCTGTTCTGATTTGCCTCCAGATTACAGTGATACCGGCTGATGCCGAGTGCGGTCAGCTGGTCGGCCCGTTCCGGGTCTAAAAAACCCATGGAAGCGCAAGAGTCCATGGTTGTTTCCCGTTGAATCGCAGCATACATGTGGCCCAGTTGTTCCAGAGTTTCCCGGTTCACTGAATGGCCGCTGGTGACCAGTGAAAGTCGATCCACCCCGTGTGTTTCGTTGTCCCGGGCAATGGTCATGGCCTCATCTGCATCAATTAACTCGTAGGTGCTGATCCCGGTCTGATAACGGGCCGACTGGGCGCAGAAGCGGCAGTTTTCAGTGCAGTTACCGCTGCGGGCGTTGATGATGGAGCAGAGATGAAACCGCTCGCCCATGAAATGGCGGCGCAGTTCATTGGCTACCGAAGCAAGGGCCTGCTGATCCGGGCAGAGTGCCAGCTGCAGGGCCGTCCGTCGGTCAATTTGCCTGCCGCGCAGCAGCCGGTCGTAGGTCTGTTGAATAAGCTGGAGCATGAATGGCTCAGCGCTCGCAATGCGGGGTCTGCCGGGTAGGCGGGCCTTCAACGATCATGTCGGCAATGGTTTTTTTCAGGCGTGGATAGAGATGACGCCGGTCGCCTAAAAGTTTGGATTCAAGTGTAGCCAGCCTGCGAAAGAGCTGGGTACGATCCATGGCCGGCGCATCACTCTCCTGCGGGT
>CAZQKF010000364.1:0-3267 GCA_964593645.1 uncultured Desulfobulbus sp. | reverse complement strand
CGAGCAGGTACTCCGGGCTGCAATCATCAAGCAGATAGAAGGTTTCAGTTACCGTAAACTCACCTTTCATCTCATGGATTCCCGTGCTTACAGCTGGTTCTGCAGAATCGGCATTGATCACCTAATGATAATAATTCACAAAATGTTCGGTTCCAAAAATAGCCATTTATGGACAGACACTAGTTATTTTCATAGTGATCTCACATAAATCTTATTGAGCAAATCAATTCTGCTGCAATGAATTTCGTCAACAACCAGCCACGTAACAAGCTGGAAAAGCAATTAAATCTAATGAATAATTATTCATTTCTAAAATATTGCTAATTCTTAGACAAGCTTTTTTTGCAACAGCCTTAGGGGACCGGTGAGCCGAGATCTGCGTAAATACTAGCAATTTCCCCAAATACTGGTATTCAGACAGGTTTTATGGTAATTTTTAACATTTTAGAAACTATGCATCGGGTGAACTATGTCTTACCAGATAGCCCTTGTTGAAGATGATCCCCAGCTGCAGGCAAACTATGCCCAGGCTCTGCAGCGCGAGGGATACGAGGTGAAAGCCTACGAAAACAAACAGGAGGCCATGGATGCCTTTGCCGGTACCCTGCCCGACCTTGCCATTCTTGACGTAATGCTTGGTAAAGAAATGGAAGGCGGCTTTGAGCTTTGCCTGCACCTGCGCTCGCTCTCCCCCACTATTCCCATAATTTTTTTAACTGCGCGCAATTCTGACCTTGACCGGGTTTCCGGACTCCGGCTTGGAGCGTGGGATTATTTGACCAAGGACACCACGACTCTGGATTTTCTTCCTGCCCGAATCACAGCTCTGTTTCGCACAGTTGAGGTGTTACAGGGAAATCAAAGCAGCAGCAGGCTGATTGAACATAACGGCCTGCGCCTTGATGAAGACCGGAAAGAGGTATCCTGGCAGGGAAAACCAGTCAGCCTCACCCTGACTGAGTTCTGGATTTTAACCTCTCTTGTCCGCAGACCGGGCCATGTAAAAAACCACGACCAGCTCATGGAGGCGGCCAGCGTTATTGTCACCAACAATGCCATTGCCGCCCACATTCGCAGGATACGGGATAAATTCTGTGAAATTGATCCTGATTTTAACGGCATCCGCTCGGAATATGGTATGGGCTACCGCTGGCAGCCGTAATTGATACCAATAATGCGATTATCCCTTCGGCTCAAACTGGCCATGCTCTCCCTGCTGCTCCTGCTCTTTCCCCTGCTCGGGATGCGCTTGAACACTATTCTGAAATCCAGCCTCATCACCAGCCAGGAGGCTACGCTAACGCTCACGGCCCAGGCTGTTTCCGCAGCCCTTGCCCAACGCAGCGACCTGTTCAGCCGAGAACAATTTCATTCCCTTGACCAGGGACGTGATCTCTATCTCTTCCAACTCACGAACACCATTCAGCTCGACGGCAGCCTTGAAGACTGGCAGCCCGAGTTGAGCCAGGCAAAAATATTCGGAGCAGAACATCTGCTCAGCCCGAAGCAAGAGTACCACCCTGAAACACTCAACTTTCGCCACCTTGCCGGGGTGCAGGATAAATACCTGTATGCACTCTTTGATGTCACGGATGACCATGTTGTCTTTCGCAGCAAAAATTCCCTGCGACTTGACCGTTCAGACCACATCCAAATAGTTATCGAGGATAACCAGGAACGCTGGACATACATTGTGACAGCCCATGAACCAGGGTGGGTAAACGGATTCCTGATGCCGACCAATCCCATCAAATTTCCAGTCAGAGAAAAACGCATTCAAGGCGTATGGCGGCTGACAGACAGGGGGTATATAGTTGAATTACGGCTGCCGCGAGCAATGTCCGGTAGTAAACTCGCTTTTACAGTTGTCGATGTTGACGACCCTGTCAGGCGAACCGTCACCACCAGGATTGGTACGGCAAATCTTACTGACAACAAAGAACCCGGCTGGCTGCTGACCACTTCAAAGGCCATTGAAAAAATACTGATATCTCTGGATCGCCCCTATGCTCGCATCCGCGTGGTTGATCGTAATCAGCGCATCAGGGCCCAGGTAGGTAGCCTGCGGGAACCGGTGAATACGCCTTTGGCAGCCGGCGGCCTTACCGGCCAAATCATGACCCGGCTCCACGACTTGCTGCAACCACTGTATCGTTTCTTCACCACATCTTTTGCTGCAAATATTCAGGAGCAAATCCCGCAGCCGACAGAGCTTGACCTCCAGGGAATTCGCGAAGGGCTGGTGGGTAAAGATTCTATCACCAGCTACGTTACAGGCAACGGTCAGATTGAGGTCATGGCGGCCATTACACCGCTGTATGATCAGGACAAAGTCATTGGGGCTATCGTGGTTGAACAGACCACCAACTCCATTCTGGCCCTGAGCAACCGAATGATCGAAGAAACCATCTCACTGTCCATTCTGGCCTTTCTGTTCGGCGGCGGCGCCCTGTTCCTGTTTGCCTTTCGCATCTCCGCCCGAATTCGAAAACTGCGCAATCAGGCGGCGACAGCTCTCACAGACGACGGACGCATTCACAGTACAATTCACAGCCCAAAGGCCGGAGATGAAATCGGCGATCTGGGCCGCACCCTGGAATCCATGTTCAATCAACTCAGGCAGCAGGTTGAGCATAAAGAGCAGATGGCAGACAACCTTGAACATGAGATGCGAACCCCTCTAGCCGGAGTTGCAGCCTCGCTGAAGAACCTGAAAATGGAACTGGATCGCCCGGCTGCGCGAATTTCGGAATATCTGCAATGGGCGGAGCGAGATGTACAACGTCTGGAAGAACTGCTCACCACCATCCGTGAGGCCACAACCCTTAAAGAAGCCCTGCAGCAGGAGAGCATGGAGCCCTTTGACCTGGCCCGGGCCCTTACAATGTGGCTGGAACTTGGCTGGCAGCAGACCTTTCCGGATGTAGAATTTCTTTACGCCCGGCCGGAGCAGGAGATTACAGTTACGGGAGACCCGGTTCGGCTGCGCCAGGGACTGGATAAACTGGTTGAAAATGCCGTTTCCTTTCACCGGCCGGACACCCCAATTAAACTGATCCTGACAGTGCAGAATAAAACCGCGTCTCTGCAGGTCATCAACCAGGGCAACATTATCGACCCTGCGATGCAACAGCGTATTTTCGATTCCATGACCTCAAGCAGGTCAACCAGAGATAACCAGCCGCACCTGGGACTTGGTCTCTATGTTGTCCGCACCATAGTCCAGCACCACGGCGGAACTCTTGCCGTTCAAAACATGGAGGGTAC
>CAZQKF010000363.1:0-3277 GCA_964593645.1 uncultured Desulfobulbus sp. | reverse complement strand
AGTATCTTTCAGATTTATGTCTTCAAGTCTGGCGATCACGCGACTTACGGTCTCTGATTTACTCAAGACCCGCTCGTTTTCATCGGTAAAAACTTCGGGATGACGGCCTTTAAGATCATCAAACAGGTTATTGATGAAATTCTGTCCGGCCTTATCGCCCATATGCTTGTTTTCTGCACAGTAGGACTTAAACTTGGTAGTCGTGAAGGCACCATTGGGCTTTGCATCTTCATTCAGTTTGATAAACAGGAAGCGGGTAAATTCATCAAAGATCCAATCGTTTCGTTTATTTTCGATGTCCCAGATATCCTGCCAGCAACCTTTCATCAGTTGAACAAATCGGGACAGGCTGTTTTCCGTATGCAGTGTTTTGCGTGCCCATTGCTCAAGACTGTTTACAATATCCGGCTTGAGCTCCTTAACCATATCCTCCGCATCCCGGACGCTATCCCATTCTTCGATGGGATCGTGCAGCTCATTACCTTTTTCCACATAAAAGAGCCGCAGGTTTTCCCCGGTCTGAACAACGCAGTATGCTGCCGGGCCATTTGGCATGAGTATGCTTAATGCTTTATAGCGGTTTGCTTCGGCTTCACTCAGCGTTGCCCCATTATGATTGAAGGCCGCATAGCAATTTCCCACAGTCGTTGTAACAAGAAATTCCGCTTTATCGTCAAGCCCTTCAACCGTAGAAACTATGCCATTCCCTTCACCGGCATTGATCTGGTGCTCCTTAAAACCGAGCGTCGTTACCAGAATGTCCTTAAATTGCTCCAATGTTGCCATATCTATCAAACTCCTCTTGTTACATATATTGCTACCGGGACGACAGTCTCTTCCGGGGTCAGTCCACCATGGTCATTCCCTTGAGTATTATGTGGATTATTGTGCGAATTATTTTTCCCCGGCCATCCGTAACTGTCATACCCGAAAGGAACCTCAGCAGCAGCCACTGCAGAAGGGAGTCCATAATCCGTTGCAGGTGAAATCACTTTGACATCAGCCGGTCCCACGGATGTACGGGCTGCCGCTTTATATTCCAGACAGCGGTTATGAATAAAAACTTCTCGACCCGGTTGCCGGGATTTTAAATCATCAATCACATACTGTTTGCTATAATGGGCAAAACCGTGGTCAGCTGTAATCACTATAGCTGTTTTCTGCTGACTGGCTATCCGGCGCAAATGCGGCAACGCCACCTCTTTAACGTAAGCCAGCATAATTTCCTGCAAGCTGGACATCCCTTTCTGCAGAAGGCGATCCTGGAGATTGAAAACAATCGCTTTAAAGCGGTTTTTGGCATCAATGAGATTCCGTACCTTTTTATTCAAGGTGTCCGAATTTTTGTCTTTCTCGTTGTAACAAAAATATGCTTTGCGTTTGTCCCACCCCGCTGGGAAAATGCTGTTGTTTTGCAAACACCGCTCAAGCAGATCCGGTTCACTGCGACCGTTTGGCCATGTTCTGAATTCTCCAGGATAGCTACCGGCAAAAATGGCCTGCCTGCAATACTCTGTAATACTTGGCAGGTAGGTACATGCCCGATACTCCTTATCCAACCCTTCATAGGAACGAAACATTTCCCGGCCGGGAACCATGAGAAAACGATCTCTTAATAAAGACCAGTTGGCTACACTCATGCCATCAAATATGATGAGATATACCTGCTCTATGCCAGAATCCTGCAGCAACGGTTTTACGGCAGCTTCAACTACATCACTGTTCAACCATGGGCGGCAGGTTCCTGCGGCATAATTTCTTTCGTTGATCCATTTGGGAAGACCACGAGTCGGATTGGTATAAAAATCTGCCCAGGCTACTCGTATCTTGTCACAGGCTTTTTGGGCCCGTTGGGTGATCCTGAAGACATTTACCTTTTCAGGGAGCTGGGCTGAACGGCGTTTGGCCTCAAGCACCATGGCTGAAAGCGGCAGATAAACCTTGTCGATCAGCTCAAGCCATTTTTTCCAGTCCAGATGGGTGAGATTGTTTGCGGCATCTTCAGCTCGATCGGTCAAACGATGGATCGTGACCATGGCTTCAAGTAAGGATACATGGTCTTCATATTTTTCACGGGCCTGATGTTTCTGCAAAGCTTCAAGCAGACTCTCCCATTGTGGTGAGTCGGGGACATCAAGGGTGTCTGTCAACTTACAGGAGGCTTTTTCCAGCGGAAGGTTGTCAGCAGATTCACCATTAACCACCACATCCAGCAGGGCGTGGAGTGTAACGGCCAGTCCCTGAGCCAGAATACCACCATCTGCCTCAAGCAATTGGATCAACTGATTTAAAAGACGCTCGGAACCAGCACCGTCAACCGATTTAACAACAATGGCCAGCGATTCAGTTACTGCGCTCGGGTGTTTGGGAAAGACCTCCTGCTGCAGATAACTTAACGCCTGCTCACAAGGAAAATCGTCTTTTGTTGTTATTCTGTGTCCCCATTCGGCCAAACCATTAAGCTCTGCCCCTTCATCAAATATATCAATAAAAAGATCACCCAATTCGCTACCATCAAGGAAAGATCTCATCCGCTCAGGAGTGAGCATCTTCCAGCCACTTAAGATGGAAGCCAGCAGACAAAGTGGCAGAACCGGTGGCGGATCTTTTTCAATAACCGCCGCTTCAACCAGTGCAAAGCGAGGTTCATCCAGCCAGGTTTTTATGACATCAAGAAACTCTCTTTCCAGTTGTTTGCGTTCTTCTGGTTCAACGGCGGTCAGCACTTCACGCACCCGAGGAAGCGCATCCTCATACCACAGCTTGTCCAATATGCGGTCAGCACTCCAGCCGGAAGAAAGAATCTCGGTATCATTCAGCAAAGAGGCCAGTATCACTCGCTCAAGGCTGTAAGATTCCAGCTGTGGCAGATAAGGAGCAAGATTCCAGAAGGCGGTTACAGGCAGACGATCAAGTAATGCCCGTGAGCTTGCAACTCCCAGAGCTTTTGCCACATCGCAACCGGTAACGGTGCGGGCTGAGATACTGGCTCTGGCCTGAAGATCCGGCAGATGGTCAGGTTGCAGCTGTTTTCTGGAAACAATAATTTTCGGCGTGGTTTTACCGCTGTCCCGTTCCTCTTCTGTATAGAGTCGAAGCGCGAACTCGTTGGCACACACATGCACCGGTATTGCCTGGCCATTTATGGAAACAGCCCCGAGAGCTTCGGCAAAATAGCCGCGCACATCGTTAATCAGCAGGTAGGAGCACTCTGGTTTTTCACGGCTCAGCCACAAACCGGTCAATGCCTGTTTCATTGCCATCATTGCAGCGCCTC
>CAZQKF010000362.1:0-3279 GCA_964593645.1 uncultured Desulfobulbus sp. | reverse complement strand
TGGCAGCCATGGAAGAGGTCTCCGGCCCGATTATCGCAACCACTCTGGTACTGCTGGCCGTGTTCGTGCCCACCGCCTTTTTGGGCGGTATCACCGGCCAGCTGTATCGTCAGTTTGCCCTGACCATTGCCGCCTCCACCTTTTTCTCTGCCATAAACGCCCTGACCATGAGCCCGGCCCTGTGCGCCATTGTCCTGCGGCCGACTCCGCAGAAGAAGATGATCTTCTTTCGCTGGTTTGATGCCTTTTTTGATAAATCCAGAAACGGCTACGAGGCTGTGGTCAAGGTCATGGTGCGCCGGTCGTTTATCACCATGCTGGTTTTTGGTGGTATTGCCTTTGCCGCCTGGACCGGGTTTACCCGCCTGCCCACCGGCTTTATTCCTACCGAAGACCAGGGCTATGCCATGTATGCGGTACAACTACCTGATGCCGCATCCCTGCAGCGTACAGAGGCTGTGGTCAGCAAGCTGACAACGGCACTGAAGAAAATGGAGGGGGTTCGGGACGTTACCTCTGTGTCTGGTTTTTCCCTGCTTGACGGGGCCGGAATGTCCAACGGGGCATCCCTGTGGGTGGTGTTTGAAAATTTTGCCGAGCGAATTCCCAAGGGGCATGACCTGGAAAATATTCTGGCCCGGATGTCGGTGGCAGGGGGACAGATCCAGGAGGCAAGGGTGCTGCAGTTTGCGCCGCCGCCCATTTCCGGGATCGGCAATACCGGCGGCTTTCAGCTCCAGGTGGAGGACATGGCCGGAGTCGGCCTTGATGCGCTGCAGGAGGTTGCAGAGGATCTTGCTGCCGAGGCGAGCAAGGACCCGGCAGTTGCCAGTGCCTATACAACCTTCAGGGCCAATGTTCCCCAGCTCTTTGCCGATATCGACCGGACCAAGGCCAAAACCATGAATATTGATCTTTCCGAGATTTTCGGCACCATGCAGGCCTTTCTCGGCTCATCCTATGTCAATGATTTTAATAAGTTCAATCGTACATTTCAGGTCAATATCCAGGCTGAGGCAGATGCACGTTCCAAGGTGTCGGATATCGGACACCTTGAGGTGCGCTCTGCAGACGGCAAGATGATTCCGCTCGCCACCCTGCTGTCGGTTTCCGAGGTATTTGGCCCGGAAATCGTCAGCCGCTATAACATGTATCCCACCGCAACCGTCACCGGTTCTCCTGCACCGGGATACAGCTCAGGCCAGGCCATGGCAGCCATGGAACAAACCGCGGCCCGGGTTCTGCCGGATTCCATGGGGTCAGAGTGGACCGGCATGTCCTACCAGGAAAAGGCAGCGGCAAGTCCCGGCCCGATCTTTGCCCTGTGCGTGGTGCTGGTGTACCTGGTGCTCTGCGCCCAGTATGAGAGCTGGTCAACATCCTTTGGTGTCATCCTGGCCGTTCCCCTGGCCCTGCTGGGAACTGTGGTTGCCCTGATGATTCGCCACATGGACAACAACGTTTACACTCAGATCGGCATTGTCCTGCTCATTGCCCTGGCCTGTAAAAACGCCATTCTCATTATTGAATTTGCCGTGGAGGCACACCGGAAAAAGGGGATGTCGATCTTTGATTCAGCTCTTGATGCGGCCCGGCTGCGTTTCCGGCCAATTTTAATGACCTCGTTTGCCTTTATCCTGGGCGTCTTTCCTCTGGTCATTGCCGGCGGCGCAGGTGGAGCCAGTCGCCAGGCCCTGGGCACGGCGGTCTTCGGCGGCATGATAGCGGCAACGTTGCTGGCCGTACTCTTTGTGCCGGTCTTTTTTTATGTTATTTCGTCGGTGAGTGGCAAGTTGTGCGGGAAAAAATCTTGACCCCTCTTGGAAAAGAACAAATCAATGCCCCAAAAGAGCTCTGAGGATTTTGTTAAGGCAATCTCGTCCATACTACCTACCCGCCGGCAATAACCGACAGTATCAGGGAGATAGGCAAGCGGATTCGAATTGCCCGGCTGCGATGAAATCCGACCATGAAAGAGATGGCCTCTCGTATGTATATTACGAGAAAAACTTTAGCCAGGCTTGAAAAGGGAGAGCCGGGTGTCTCCCCGGCAGTCCTGGCCTCTGCCCCTCTGGGTACTGGGGCTTGACGAGAGTTTACAAAACATCGTCGACCCGGCCCCTGGGGAAACTGCTGCAGCCCCAGAACTGCTGACCGACATTCCTGCCTTGTGTTGCAGTTCGTAAAATCATCTGACGACTGCACACCGGACAGGCCGGAACCGCGGCTGCCGGTAGGCCACGCACACCAGCTTCTCAAAGCGCTGCCAGGAATGCTTTAAAGTTTTTTGATCTTAATTTGAGATATTTTGCTCATCCGTTATTGTTCCCGGTTGCAAGTTTTTTTAATTCCCGGTCAAAATCAGATTCAATTTTCTGCGTTTTGTTACATTTATCATATTCCCGGGCGACTTTATCCATGGCCTGTTTATGGAAAATCGTGCCTTTGTCAGGCAGAATTCTGTACTCGTTAAAGGTGAGGAATTTATTAACGCTCTCACCGAATGCCTCCATGGTAAAGGTATTTCTGTTTTCTATGATATTTTCTATGTAATCAAAGAAACCGGAGATGGTACGTTCCAGTCGTTTTATCTCCCCCACACTAAGATAATTTTCGGCAATTTTGGCATCTGATTTCAGGACACGACCATCAGGAGCGTTTTTCCAGGTGGTAAGTCCCATAAATTCTTTGTTTGCATCGGCACTGGTGTGGACAATCTCGGCTGCTGTCCTGGCCGGTAATGGCAACGTGAAATTTGTTCTGGATGGTGGTGTAAAAATCTTTGGTGATTGGGGAGTTCGGATCGTAATCAATACTGCATTCGGCAAAAATGTCGGTGATCTGCTGGTAGATGCGCCGCTCACTTGCCCGGATTGAGCGAACCCTTTCCAGGAGTTCCCTGAAATAATCTTTGCCAAAATAACGCCCGTTTTTCAGCCGTTCATCATCCAGAATAAAACCTTTAAGCATGTACTCTTTTAACCGCTCAGTGGCCCATATTCTAAACCGGGTAGCCTGGGTGGAGTTTACCCGATAGCCCACCGAGATTATAGTACCTGGTCTTGTATTTCTTGCCGTCTTCGGCAGTATGTTCCAAAATTGAACATACTGAATGTTCTTTCAGTTCACCTGATGCAAAGATATTTTTCAGGTGTCTGGTTATAGCAGGACGCTGCACCCCGAAAAGTTCAGCCATCCTCTTCCGGGTAAGCCAGATGTTGTCGTTATGAAAAAATATCTCCACCTTCACCTTGCCGTTGGGCGTGGTGTAGAGAAGAA